>NZ_BBTF01000003.1:0-197268 GCF_000876115.1 Acinetobacter sp. NBRC 110496 | reverse complement strand
AAATTATTCATAATTAAGGCTTATCTATTGTTCTTATATTAACTTTTGATGATTAGGTTAATAAAATCAAGTATTAGACACAAAAAACAGCAATTTAGTCCTACAAAATGCGAGACATCATAAGCATTTAGTCCAATAGATAAGATTGAACATCACTCGGTTTATCGAAGGCATCTGCTCATCCTTGAGCCAGACTTTAATCTTGAATATTAAAGCGCTGAAGTGACTATGCCTAATTTAAGGTGATTTTGCGACCGTACTATTTTCCAAGGCCTGATATAGATCATGGACAGAAATCGGTTGCGGCAAATGGCTGATGACTTGCCGAATCAGTTGCCAGGTATAACCATCGGCACGATCTAACAATAAATAGGGATAAGCTTGATCTTCGTTAGAGAGCTTGACCCGTTCTAAGCCATGAATCACGCGAATTTTTTGACGTTCTCTGAGTAAAATCACAGGCGTGAAAAAGGTTGCAGCGGTTTCTTCAAAAGGAATAAATTTTTGTGTATTGATAAACGAGGCAGGAATATAGGGATACACGCGTTGATCACGTTGCCAAACTAAAGTGCCATTCATGATGCATTCATTAAATAAGCTTTCATGCTGGTGATAGTGTCGTTTAAAGTTAGTCCAACCGGTCTGGTGAATTGAACTGGTTCTGGTGTGACGTTGATCGGTATAAGCCTGTAAAACAGTGGTTGCATATTCAACACTGTGCGTGCCCACTAAAACAACATAATGGGAAAATTGCCCCTGTGCATAGAGTTGCTCAGCAATAAAAATTTGTGCTGAGCCCCAAAGTGGCTGTGCTTCATTTTCGGCTTTGAGATAGAGCCAGTCGATTTTAATATTTTGATCAATCTCGTTATGCAGATCGACCCGATACAGTGACGGGAAAGTGCGCGCATCTACGCGTTCCAATCGGCATAGTAAACCATCCAGACTAAAATCATTTAAAGCCAATGGTTGGGCTTTATTCAAGTTGGCTGAAGGAAGAGTGCCTTGCCTAAATCCAGGTTTTACACGGGGTGTCGGCTGCGTCGATGGTGTCACTGCTGCGGGCTGAATTTTTTCTTGAATAATCGCATCCAGCTGTGACTGAAAGTTTTTGCTTTGCTGTTTAATCAGGGAGAAGCTATCTTTATTTGAGTGCTGAATCTCTTCTGCTTGAACTGCCTCTAAAACAGGAATCAGATTTTGCAATTCATGGTCAGTTTTCACATATTCACTGGCATGTTTTTGTAGCCATTGCAGCGCATCTTGTGACTTGCTCAACCAAGGACTTTTCAGGAAGGACAAGGCAGGGCGAATGACCCAGACTTGCCAGTGCTGTCCTTGACGTAATGCCGCCCAGCCCATATCCGCTGAAGCAAACAAGGCGTTTTCTACACGACCCATAAAATTATAGGTACCACGATAGGTCATGGCATAGCCATATTCAGCTAAGTCGTCAGCCGAAAACTCTTCATTGAGAATAAACTCTTTGAATGGGCTGAGTTGATCCTGGAAGGTTGGATCGTCGCAAGATGCGCAGATATCTTTGATACGTTGTTTTGATTTGGCAATTTCAAAAAGTGATGTTTTATCATCATTCAGCCCGTCGACGAGGGTCTTGAGCTCATCAACCAAGAGTGCTTTCTCTAATACGTCCATCGATTGTTTCCTTAGAGATAGGCTTGAGCCTGTTTTAAATCATAAATACGGAAAAGTGACAGCAATCGGAATCGTTTGTAATCAATTATAGTGGGCAAAGTATGCTGTTTTACGGGTGTGAAAACTGCTCTAATCCATAGCTCTCGGTGTTTGATAATCAGAGTAGATCCAGGATTTAAAGCTTGTATTTTCATCACAAAAGATTGTCACTTTATGACGATTATAGAAGAAAAAGAGACAAAATCTATAGCGGTCAAGTTAGTCAAAATTTTCCTTTGCATATACTAAATCGAGATATTCATCATGGTTTGTCTTTGAAAATAAAAACATTTTAAAAGAATGAATCGGATTAGCAGATCATAAGATCGAAATTTATCTATAAATTTTTGGGTGAGTTGTGATCACTTTCACATATCTATTGGTGAAAAGCTCAGCAAATAAAAATCGACTTTGTGGGAAATCTTGATAACAGCCGATAGACGGTGCTTTTTTAAAGATAAACGACTGAAAGAAAAAGAAATCTTAGACTGTAGGTATTAAAAAAACCGCTTCGAGATGTACATAGAAGCGGTTTTTTGTGATCAGTTGAAATTAAGATTTAATTTCGCATTGATCATCGTTGCATTGTGGGGCATCTGTTTGTTCAATCTCTTCTGTAGCCGCAGATTGTGCCTGCTGTAATGCTTGCAAGAAAATCTCGCGGGGTTGTGCACCAGAGAGTGCTAGTTTTTGATCAAAGACAAAGAAAGGAACCCCAGTGACTTTTAGCTGTTCATGGGCGATTTGTTCATCATGGCGTACAAAATCTGCCAGTTCATCCGAATCCAGTACATACTCAACTTCAGCATTGTCTAAGCCAATACGTGAGGCAATTTCTTCAACCACTTCACGTTCACCAATCGCGAGTCCTTCAGTCATATACGCATGGAAGAAGGCTTCTTCTGCTTCATTGCCTAAGCCTTTGCTTTGGGCAAGATGAATAATACGGTGTGCATTAAAACTATTACCTGAATTGGCTTTCTGCCACTGGAAATCGATGCCTTCGGCGGCTGCCATGGCTGCAACATTACGCTCCATTTCTTCCATCTCGGCATAACTACGACCGTATTTCTGCGCTAAACGTTCAGTGTTTGAGGTTTCATGTTTTGCTGGCGCATTGGGATCTAACTCAAAACTATGCCAGTGAATATCCAGCTCAATACCAGCTTCTTCAGCAACATGTTCAAGACGTTTTTTACCGATATAACAAAATGGACAGACCACATCTGACCAAATATCTACACGCATAGCAGCTCTCTTCAATTTTACTTAATCAGATAATAGGGGCGAAGCTCATGAATTTAAAGCGATGAATATGTAATGCTCCGTTACGAGAAATGAAATAAAAAGGGCTATAACTGCATGTGTTTTATGGATTAAACTGACTAAACAACATAAAAAATATAATGAAACTTGGAGGCTGTATGCGCCGTTTTTTAATTTTTCTTACAATTGTCGTGCTTGGTATCGGTTCATTCTTCTTTTATCAACATACCCTAAAACAACGTGCCATCAATAATCAGCAGATGTTTGAGGTGGTAATGTCCGAGAAAATGCGCGAACTTTATGATCAGGCGCAAGACTGGTCAACGCCTGTACAACTGGATATCCATGATAAGCGTTTATCTGGCGACTATAAATTGATGTCTGAGTTTCTGTTGAACTATTGGATGCAGAATGTAGAAGCGCGTAATCGTTATTTACGTGAACTGAAAGCCGCCCATTGGGATACTTTTTTAGATGTTGAACGCTTAGACCAAGACCGCAAACAGGGCTATAAAGACACTGAGCAAATGTTTGTGGCGGTGCGTAAAGCATCTGCTGAATATGAACAAGCACGACAACAGATTCAGATGCATTCAATGCAGCAAGCAAAAAGTTTGGCGATTCACAATGAAATGAGAGCCTCACTGCAAGCCAAACTGGAGCATAACCTGAAGGCAGACAAAGCTCATGATATCTTCCCGATTGAACAGCAGATTATGGAAAAAGCACAGGCCATGTTTGATATGTTGAAGCAATATCCGTGGCAGAGAAAAGATAAAACCATTTTGTTCCGAGAGACCGCTCAAGTGAAAAAATTCAATGGGCTCTATCAAGATGTGTTAAAGCTGAATGCCAAGATGGAGAAAATTAAACAAAATAATGCTGAGGTATTAGACGAAGAATTGTAATACCAATTGACCAAGTCCACAGAGTGTACTCAGAACACAGGTAGAAGATTCAAATATGAATTTATGGCAATAGTTTCTTAAAGTTAGACCTTTTGTATTGCCTTATAAGTGGCTGGTTGCAGTCACATTAGTGCTGACCTTGATTGGCGCCTTAACGGCACAGGTCAATGCGCTGACCTTGCAATATGCGGTAGATCAGATCAATGCTGTGGTTGAGTCTGGACAGGGTTTGACTGCTGGATTGCATATTTTGATCACCATCAGCGTGATTTTATTGAGTAAAGAAGTGCTGAATATTTTTATTCAGTTCGGACAAAAGTTTTTTGGCGAGAAATTACGCATTTTGATTTCACAAGATGTGGCACAGTCAATTATTGTGAAGTTTCTACAATATCGTCTGGCCTTCTTTACCCAAGATGACAATCAGGCAGGGAAATTACAAACCCGGATTGATCGCGGCATAGGTTCGATTACCCGACTGGTGCAAATCTTCTTTATCGATATTTTTCCTTTGTTTAGTAGTGCCATTATTGCCCTGTGTCTGATGTTCTATGCCAACTTCTGGATAGGATTGGTGGCTTTGAGTATTGTGCCGATTTATTTCTGGATTACCTTTAAACAGGCACAGAAACTCAGTGGTACACGCCGTAATTTACGTGATGGCCGGGAGCGTAAAAGTCAGGGGACTTTAAGTATCATTCAGTCGATTACGGTGATTAAGTCATTTAACCGAGAGCAAATTGAAGCTGAAAAGCAACTGACCTTACAAAAACAGCTGACTGATGATCAGATGCGGACGCGTCAGCTGAGTTTTCTGTTTGATGGACTCAAAACCTTTATTGAACAGATTGGCGTGGTGTTTATTATCATTCTAACGGCCTATTTTGTTCTGGTCGGTGATATGAGCATTGGCATGATCATGTTTCATATCTTGCTCTTTAATAATGTTTCCGCCCCGATTCGCTCTCTGCATCGAATCTATGATGAAGTCAATGATGCAATGATTTATGCAGAAAGCTTTTTCAAGATTCTGGAAGCAGAGGATGAAATAGAAACTTCTGGCCAGCTTAAACCACAGCCATTGACAGGCAAGTTTGAATTAAAGGAGCTTAATTTTTTCTATCCCAATGGTTTTCATGCATTGAAAGATATTAACCTGACCATTCAGCCGAATAAGATCACAGCATTGGTGGGTTTATCTGGCGCAGGTAAATCGACGTTGATTAGCCTACTGGATAAATTCTATTTACCGCAGTCCGGAGAAATTCTACTAAATGGAACGTCATTAACAGAGATTGATACTCAATATTTGCGTGATCATATTGGCCTCGTCCTACAAAAAAATCATATTTTTCAGGGCACGATTGAGGAAAATATCCGTTATGGCAAGATGAATGCCACACAGGATGAGATTATCCTTGCTGCGAAAAAAGCTTCGATTCACGAGCAGATTCTTAAACTACCGCAGGCCTATCAATCTGATGCCTTATTGCTCTCAGGTGGGCAACAACAGCGTATTGCGATTGCCCGCATGTTCCTGAAAAATCCGCCGATTATTTTTCTGGATGAACCTACGGCTAGTCTGGATGCGATTGCCACTGAACAGATCAAGCATAGTCTGGATGAAATTAAGCAGGGGCGGACGGTGATTATTATTTCACATAGCCTGTCACAGATTATTGATGCCGATTATACCTATGTGATGCAGGATGGCAGGATCGTGGAACATGGCGAGCATCATCAGCTGTATCAGCAACAAGGCGTCTATAAGGATATCTTTGACGCGATGGCCAAGAGCTTAAATATCGAAAAGATTTCTAAAACCTTTGAAGGCGATGATGAAGAGGAAACCCATAGTTAGCAATGCTTCATCTTATTTGGCCTAACGTTGAACTGAAGACCGAGCAAAAATCTTGTCAGCAGCTTGGAAACTGGAAATAAAACAATATGAATCCCTATGAATTTCAGAGGCTTTTGATTTTCTCTAAGTACCCGTGTTTTCACGATTTAAAAAATTTTATAGACAAGATTGCTTGAGATAGGACATAAAGTTGAGTGATATTTACCGTTTATCCGACCTCTACTGAATCAAATTTAAGTTTGCTGTAGCCTATTCTATAGATGCTTTTATTTAACTCATGATGTTCTTATGGATGAGGGATGTTTGGAGCAAGAGATGAATTTTCTAAAACGATCTGTGCTGACAACTGCACTGGTTTTTATGGGCTTGCCGGTAGTTCATGCCAATGATGAGGTGGCCTCATTGCCGACCATTCGGGTCATGGCTGAATCTGAATTACGTGAAGAGGTGGGGTTTGTTCCCTTTCAAGAAGACAAGCAGGTTCGTCAGTCACTGCAGCATTATGTTTATAAGCTCAATAATGATATGCAGAATGCAGGCGTGAGTGAAAGTCCACTGATTGTCAACTATCAGCCAGTGGCAGCACAGCCAGATCTGACCCAATATTCTCCGATTTTGCAGCAATATATTTTAGCGGTTGCTTCGGGTTTACAGTCATCTGACCCAACTAATGGCGTTTTTAAAATGCTGGAACCTTTGAATATCAATCGAAATAATATTGATGGGATTCGTAATGGTACGATTAAGTTGAATACCGATGATATTTTGCGCTTGCAACAGCAAATTCAAGATGGGCTAAGAGGCTTTAAACAGCCTTATTAAATTAGCTGATTGAATAAATAAAAATCCCCGCATTTAGCGGGGATTTTTCTATCTCAGTGTTGATTAAACACGTTCGATAATAGTCGCGATACCTTGACCAAGGCCGATACACATGGTCGCAAGACCAATTTGTGTATCTTGTTGTTCCATCACGTTCAACAAGGTTGTTGTGATACGTGCACCTGAACAGCCCAATGGGTGACCCAATGCAATCGCACCACCATTCAAGTTGATGATGTCTTGCTTGTCATAAACGCCTAAGCCTTTCATCACTGATAAGCCTTGAGCAGCAAATGCTTCGTTTAATTCGATAGTCTGGATATCCGCCATCGTTAAACCAGCACGTTTCAGCGCTTTTTGAGTTGCTGGTACTGGACCATAACCCATGATCGCCGCATCACAACCTGCAATGGCCATTGAACGAATCACGGCACGTGGTTTTAAACCCAATGCTTGAGCACGTTCAGCAGACATAAGCAACATTGCAGATGCGCCGTCAGAAAGCGCAGAAGACGTTGCTGCTGTGACTGAACCACCTTTAGGATCAAACACTGGTTTCAATGCTTTGAATGCTTCAAGGTTAGCATCAGGACGAATCACTTCGTCGATGTCGCAAAGGATTTTGAAGCCATTGGCATCGTGGCCTTCAACACCGACGATTTCGTTTTTGAAACGACCTTCTTGAGTTGCAGCCCACGCACGACGGTGAGATTCAACACCGAATGCATCCTGCTCTTCACGAGAAATGCCATTCATACGACCTAACATTTCAGCGGTTAAGCCCATCATGTTCGATGCTTTGGCATAGTGCTTAGATGCTTCTGGGTTCAGGTCGATGCCATGCATCATACCTACGTGGCCCATGTGCTCTACACCACCGATGATGAACACATCACCTTGATTGGTCGCAATCTGTGCAGCAGCCGTGTGGATGGCTTGCATAGAAGAACCACATAAACGGTTTACCGTTTGGCCACCAGCAGTTTTAGGAATATCAGCCAATAAACCAATGTTACGAGCAATGTTCATACCTTGCTCTAAAGTTTGGTTGACACAGCCCCAGATTACGTCTTCAACTTCATTGGTATCAAACGGGTTACGAGCAACAAGTGCACGTACTAATTCAGCAGATAAACTGTCGGCACGTACATTGCGGAACATACCGTTACGTGATTTGCCCATGGCAGAACGAACGCCATCAACAATCACAACGTCACGTGGATTTAAAGTAGCCATTCACGTCGCTCCTTAACCGTAGAATTTTGTGTTGTTAGCAGCCATGTCACGCAACATTTGTGGCGCTTCATAAGCCTTACCTAAGTGTGCATATTTGTCGCAAAGCGCAACGTATTCAGCAACACCTGTTTGGTCGATGTAACGGCATGGACCACCGCGGAATGGAGGGAAACCAACACCCATAATCATCGCCATATCTGCTTCTGCAGCAGTTGCTACGATCTTGTCTTCCAAGCAACGAACGGTTTCGTTACAGAAAGCCAGCATCATACGGTCAATGATTTCCTGGCTATCAAACTCACGTTTTTCACCAGTCACGAAAGGTGCAATGATTTCGTATGCTGTTGGATCAACAGTTTTCGTTTTCTTACCTTTCTTGTCTAACACGTATTTGTAGAAACCAACGTCATTCTTTTGACCCAGACGTTTGGCTTCATACATTGCTTCGATCGAACCTTTGTAGTCTGGCTTCATACGGTCAGGGAAACCTTCTGCCATCACTTCTGCGCCATGAACACCTGTATCGATACCCACAACGTCGATCAAGTATGCAGGGCCCATTGGCCAGCCGAATTTCGCCATCACATTGTCTACTTGTTGGAAATCCGCACCATCTTTCACAAGAAGGTCGAATGCACCAAAGTAAGGGAACAATACACGGTTCACCAAGAAGCCTGGGCAGTCGTTAACAACGATTGGTGTTTTACCCATTTTTTGAGCGAGCACTACAGTTGTTGCGATTGCTTCTTCTGACGTCTTTTCACCACGAATCACTTCAACCAGTGGCATCATGTGTACTGGGTTAAAGAAGTGCATACCTACAAAGTTTTCAGGACGTTGTAATGCTTTCGCTAAACGGGTAATTGAAATCGTAGAGGTATTAGATGCAATGATCGTATTTTCACGAACATGCTTTTCAGTGTCAGCAAGTACGATTTCTTTTACTTTTGGATTTTCAGTCACAGCTTCGATCACGATATCCACTTCTTTAAACTCGTCATAGCTTAAAGTCGGACGAATGCGAGCCAGTGTTTCACCCATTTGCGCAGGTTTCATTTTCTTGCGCTCAACTTGCTTGGTCAGCAAGTTATTTGCTTCTTGCATACCGAGTGCAAGTTGCGGGTTACCAATGTCTTTCATGATGATTGGTGTGCCTTTGCTTGCCGCTTGGTAAGCAATACCACCACCCATGATACCCGCACCTAATACAGCCGCTTGGTTAACAGGGTGAGCACCTTTCTCATATTTTTTCGCAGTTTTCTTCACCACTTGGTCATTGATGAATAAACCAATCAATGCGCCTGCTTGTGGGGTAATCGCTGCTTTGGCAAAACCTTGAGCTTCAGCTTTTAATGCGTCATCACGAGTTGAGTTCGCACCTGCTTGTAATGAATCAAGCAATAGTTTTGGGGCAGGGTATTGCGCAGGATTTGCTTTTGCAAGTACCGCACCTTTTGCCGTATTGAACGCCATCATTTGTTCAAGCGGGTTCAATTTGATTGCATCTAATTTTTCTTGACGCTTGGCTTTCCAGTTCAAACGGCCAGCAAGTGCTTGTTTAACCAGATCAACAGCAGCTTCTAGTAATTTGTCAGCAGCAACAACCGCATCTACAGCACCGTCTTTTAGCGCAGCAGCTGGTTTTTTCGGGTTCGCCATTGCCATCCATTCAACGGCATTGTCGATACCGATTAAACGGCTTAAACGTACACTACCACCAAAACCAGGATAGATCCCCAATTTGATTTCTGGTAAACCGACTTGTGCTTGTTCTGACATCACGCGGTAGTCACAAACCAAGCACATTTCAAAACCGCCACCGAGCGCTGTACCATTGATTGCAGCAACTTTAGGTAGATCTAAGTCTTCAAAACTGTTGAAGATTTCATGTACAGGCATAAGCCAATCAACGATCGCTTGCTCACCCGCAGCGAAGTTATCGCCAAACTCAGTGATATCAGCACCAACGATAAAAGTTGATTTGCCAGAGGTAACAACTAAGCCTTTAATCTCTTTATTGGCTTTTACTGCAGCAATTGCTGCTTGGAAGTCTTCGATGGTTGCGCGGTTAAATTTATTGACCGACTCACCTTGTAAGTCAAAGCGGAATTCTGCAATTCCGTCCGCAAGCATTTGGACGGTAATGGCATTGCCAGCGTGGATCATGCCTGATCTCCCTTGTTGTGGAGGATTCTGAGTTGATGTCATAAAGCGTATGTACAGTGATGCACACAAAAAATGCTTCGCTAATCTTACGATAACTATATCCAAAAAGGACATAACAAGTTGTATCAAGCCGTGACGCTAGGGTCATCAATTTATTGTAAGCTGGGATTTGAATTGCTAAATCATGAATAAAAATAAATTTTTTGTGCGAAATAGAGTGTTTACTCCTTGATTGTGATCAGGAATTTGCAAGGTGCTTTGTCCGATTTAGGTAACCTAAATTGGTATTTAAGTCGACAAGTTTGTTAGAATAGCAGGCTTATTTTTGTGTGCGATTTTGACATTTGGTTATCAAATTGGCATTTGGTTTTCAGCTAAGAAGATAGAGTAATCTATGATTAAGTGGATCATATTAGCGATTTTTATCATATCTGCGTTGTATATTCAGCGCCGTGGTAAAGTAAAGCATTCGTTTTATCGTCAGTTTTTTGACCATTCGACGATTCTCGCACCGATTAATTTTTTAATGTACATGTTTTCCAAAGTGCCGAATCAACCGTATATCGACACCCAGCATTTTCAGGACTTAAAAGTTCTGGATGAAAACTGGGAAATGATTCGTGATGAAGCCAAAGCGCTGTATGATAAAGGGGGGATTAAGGCCTCAAGTACTTATGATGACTTGGGCTTTAACTCTTTCTTTAAAACAGGCTGGAAACGTTTCTATTTGAAGTGGTATGACTCTGCGCATCCATCTGCAGCTGAGCTTTGCCCAAAAACGACTGCTTTATTGAAGACTTTACCAACGATCAAAGCTGCGATGTTTACGGAACTGGCACCAGACAGCCGTTTGGTGCGTCACCGTGACCCTTACGCAGGTTCATTGCGTTATCACTTAGGTTTAATCACTCCGAATGATGATCGCTGTTTTATTGATGTTGATGGCGAGCGTTATTCTTGGCGTGATGGTGAGAGTGTGGTGTTTGATGAAACCTATATTCACTATGCGGAAAATACCACTGACCAAAACCGTATCATCTTCTTTGCCGATGTTGAACGTCCATTAAAAACCCGTTTTATGGAAAAGTTTAATCACTGGTTTGGTAAAAAAGTCATGACTGCGGCAAGTTCACCCAATGAAGCAGGCGACCAGACAGGTGGTTTAAATAAAGCTTTTGGTTATGTCTATCAGATTCGGATCAAGGCAAAAGCATTAAAAGCATCGAACCGCTCACTATACTACTTCTTGAAATGGTTCATTATGCTGGGTCTCTTCTTCCTTATTTTTATTCGTCCTTATGTCTTTTAAGTCTGGATAAAATCAACGCCCGTAAGGGCGTTTTTTTATAAAATATGGCATAGAATAGTTTTAATTCATCACAATTGATTGTGAAAAAATCTATGCAAACATTTCGTTCTAAAATTGATTGGTGGCTGTGGGGAATCGTGATCGCAATAACAGGTTTGTCATTGCAGTTGTTATGGACGATGTATCTTAAAGGTACGCTACAGCAATATCCTGAGCATACGGTTGTACATTTTCTAACGATTGCATGTCTGTGGTGGCCGATATTGAATACCCGTTATATTGTGACCGAACATCATTTAATTATCCGTTCGATGTTGTTTAAATGGCAGATTAATAAGTCAGACATCCTCAAAATCTCTGTGAGTCATAATTTAATGTCATCTCCTGCTTTATCTTTAGATCGTTTACGCATTGATTATCAAAAAAATGGAGTTACAAGCCATATTTTGGTTTCACCTAAAGATAAACAAGCTTTTTGTCAGGCATTACAAGTAATTTAGAGGTGCATCCCTAATTCTATTTTTTGAAACTTGGATAAAAACTATATTTTAAATTTATGCTTATTTATTACGCTTTGTTTTTTTTTGATATTATATCAATTGGATAAATGATGATGAATATAAATTTTTGAGAAAAAAGAATGAAAAAAGGATTGTTGATAGGCCTGTCTATTCTTGGATTAACTGCGTGTGGTGGAGAGGGGCCGAGTTCATCAGTTGCTCAGCTAAATGATCACCAAAGACCCTCTAAAATATATGCTATAGATAGTTTTAGCGGAGAGTATGATATTATTTCGCTTTTAATTTATTCTGCAATTTATGTGAATTATAAGACTTATTCTTTTGATTTAAATAAAAAATTTTTTGTAGAATATAGTGGTAAACCTATTTTTAAAACAGAAAAATTAAGAAGTTTTCTCACCGAAGATAGCATGTCGACAACGATGCCACCACAATTGCATGAGTCTCAATTTTTAATAGGAGAAAATGCTGAATTTGATGGGGAAAATCTACACTATACGGTAAGTAATTATGTTGGTTTGAAACCACTAACTTTATCGTGGAAGTATAAGAAAATTGATGTTTCTGGCTTGCCCATAAAAAGTGATAAAAATAATCCAATGCATTCAATAAGTAAAAGCCCAACAGCAGAAACAATGGCAGCAATACTAGGGATAGGTTATGGCGCTTCGAATAAATTTCCTGAAGGATCAGTGTGTTGGCAAAAACAAGTTGCCGAAAGTAGTCAGGAATATATTGAATTCTATTCAGAAAAGATCATCCGTCATGTTAATGAGGATTCTGAAATTCAGAGATCTGGTCAGTGGAATAACATAACTTGGGTACAATTTAAAACGGATAGCGATGAACCCGAAAGAGCAAATGTAAAGCTAAATATTAACGATAAAGAATATTGGGGGATTTATCACCCATTAAGTGAAACCTTTGCAGTCGAAATGGATAATTTGGCATGTGATTATATGAATGAAACAGCTTTTAAGGCGGCAATGTTCTCATCAGATATACTTTTTTTATTAAAAGAGCTTAATGGAGAGGTAATTTGGGAGCCTCATTATTTATAGAACCCCTTAAAAAATAATTTCATGGGTAAGCTCCTAGATAGAAGATCAGCAAAATAAACTTTGACGATATCTAAATTGAGTCAATTGTAGCCTTGAAAAATGGATACTTAAGCTACATCATTTAGTCATTATCCAAAGTTAAAAGTAGTCTGTGAACCCAAACGCTCGAGAACACATTGAAAAAATACTGGCACATATGACTCAGTTACCTGGCGTTTATAAAATGCTGGGGAAGGATGGGGAGTTATTGTATGTCGGTAAAGCCAAAAATCTGAAAAACCGTGTCTCGAGCTATTTTGTAAAAACCATCGAGCATCCAAAAACACAGGCCTTGGTCGCCCGTATTTATGATATTGAAAGCTTGGTGGTGCGTTCTGAAACCGAAGCCTTATTACTCGAACAAAATCTGATTAAGCTGCATCGCCCGCCTTATAACATCATGTTGCGAGACGATAAATCTTACGTTTATATCTTTGTCTCATCAGATAAACCCTATCCGCGTATTGCCAGTGGACGGGGTAAAGGCAAGCATCATATCGGCAAGTTCTTTGGACCGTACCCAAGTGCTTATAGTGCGCGGGATACCTTACTGGTGTTACAGAAACTGTTTAATGTGCGTCAATGCGAAAACAGCTATTTTTCACAACGCAAACGTCCGTGTCTACAATATCAGATTAAACGTTGTACCGCACCTTGTGTCGGTTTGATTAGCCCAAAAGACTATAAGGAAGATGTCGATAACTCCATCCGCTTTTTGCAAGGCGATACCAAAGAGCTGAATCAAGAATTGATTGGGAAAATGGAACAGGCAGCTGAAGCGCTGGAATTCGAGAAAGCAGTGTTCTATCGTGACCGTCTCGCCTTGTTACGTGAAGTACAGGCGCAGCAAGCAGTGTTTAAAATCAAGGGTGAGGCCGATATTCTGGCAATTGCTTATCAGGCAGGGGTAACCTGTGTGCAAATTATGTATGTGCGTAATGGGCGAATGCTAGGGGGGAAAAGCTATTTCCCAGATATGTTGGGCGATGATTTGGGGCAAATGCTCAGTGATTTCATGGCCAATTTTTATTTCCAAGTGGCAGATGAAGTACCGACAGAACTCATTGTCAATGTTGCGGTGCCAGATCAGCAGCAGTTGGAAGAAGGCTTACAGCAGACCTTTAATAAAAAAGTGCAGATTAAACATAAAGTACGAGAGACCCGTGCCGAATGGTTAGAGCTGGCACAAATGAATGTGCAACATGCGATTAAAGGTAAACTCAGTAATCATCTGGAACTGAATGAACGCTTTCATCAACTTGAACAGGTGGTGGGGCGTCCGATCGACCGAATTGAATGTTTTGATATCAGCCATACTATGGGTGAAGCCCCGATCGCCTCCTGTGTTGTGTTTGATCAGGGCGGCGCAAGAAAACGTGATTATCGCCAATTTGCGATTCAGGACATTACGGGTGGTGATGACTACGCCGCCATGCGCCAAGCCTTAATTCGTCGCTATAAAAAGAATATGTTGCCAGATTTATTATTGATTGATGGTGGTAAAGGACAATTACACATGGCAATGGAGGTCATGCAGGAGCTTGAACTGGATGCCTTTATGATTGGGGTCTCTAAAGGTGAAGGGCGTAAACCCGGATTAGAGACGCTGCATTTTACCGATGGTACCAAGATTCAGTTGCCAGAGGACCATAAAGCTTTGCATTTGATTCAACAGGTCCGTGATGAAGCGCATCGTTTTGCCATTACCAAGCATCGTGCCAAGCGTGACAAGCGCCGTAGTAGTTCGGTTCTGGAAGCTATTCCAGGCCTTGGGCCGAAACGTCGTCGCGATTTATTAACGCATTTTGGTGGTATACAAGGGGTGTTAAAGGCATCGGAAAATGAACTGACCTTGGTTCCGGGACTGGGTGAGGTGTTGGCCAGAACCATTTATAAAATTTTGCATGAATAATTTGACCAATTGACATAATCTTCCCATATTGCCGCGTAAACGATCATTCACAAATGCGTTAAAACGTTCAAAGATAGGGTATTTCGATGACGAAGGAAAAATGATGGCCTTGCTTCCGCTCTATCAACAGGTTGAACAACATGAATGGATTGATATTCCATCAGGTTGGTTACAGGGGCGTACCGTATTTGGCGGTCTGATTGCTGGACTAATGATCCAAAAGGCGATGAGTACGGTACACGATGCAGCAAAGCAATTGTTAAGCTGTAATGTCACCTTTGTCGGTCCTGTACAGCAAGGACAAGCCAGACTGAGTGCCGAAGTATTGAGAGAAGGAAAGTCCGTCACGACTCTGGAAGTCCGACTTTGGCAGGATGATGCGGTACAAAGCATTTTGGTGGCCAGTTTTGGTCTACAACGTGAATCGCGTATTCATGTCCAGAATTTACCGCAAGTGCCTGATTATCCAACGGCTGAACAACTGGATAAAACTTTTTATATCGAAGGCTTAATGCCTGAGTGTTTACAACAGTTTGAATTGTGTTGGGCCGAAGGCAGTTATCCAATGGCAGGCAGTAAAGTTCCTGACTTTGGGGGCTGGGGACGGTTTGCAGCAAGTTTGCATCCCAATCGTGAGATGCAATTGGCCGATCTGTTTGCTTTAATGGATGTCTGGCCGCCTGGGGTACTACCGATGTTCAAGACGCCCGCACCTGCCAGTTCCTTAACTTGGCAAATTACCTACTTGCAACCAGTTAACGGTCAAATTCAAGACTGGCTAAAATATAAAGTCATTACTGAATATGCAGAACATGGGTATTCCACTGAATATGCCTATATTTGGGATGTTGAAAACCGTTTAATTGCGGTGCTTAGACAGACAGTTGCCGTTTTTGCCTAGTCGACACTGCGGTGCATTTCGTATAAAGTTGCTTACACATGGATAATCTCAGCACATCCTTTGTGCAACATGCATATTTAGTGCAAACAACATGGCGGTGTTTATGAGTACAGGGCAAATCCTGAACATTCCCAATATTTTAACTTTGGCACGTATCGCCCTTATTCCTGTGTTTTTGGCCATCGCTTATTGGCCACCTGCAATTGGAATTGCCGAGCATCATGGGGGAATGATGCGCCATATGGTACTGACTGCAATTTTTGTGCTTGCAGCTGTGACCGATTGGTTTGATGGCTATTTGGCAAGAACATTGAATCAAACCTCAGCCTTTGGGCGCTTTTTGGATCCAGTTGCAGATAAATTGATGGTCGCAGCTGCGCTGATTGTATTGGTGCAATGGCAACCAACCATTTCAATGGCTTTTGCTGCGATTGTGATTATTTCCCGTGAAATCACGGTTTCTGCACTACGTGAGTGGATGGCTGAACTAGGAGCACGTACCAGTGTTGCGGTATCAACCGTTGGTAAATATAAAACCGCTTTTCAAATGATTGCGATTAGTGTGTTCTTATTGAACTGGAAACCATTGGAAATTTGGGCCTATGCCTTACTGTACGCCGCTGTTATTCTAACGCTATGGTCGATGTTTATTTATATGAAAGCCGCTTGGCCGTATTTGAAACAGCCTTAGAGGGCAAGTCCACCAGTTGACGTAAATTTAAATAAAAATTAGAGAAAACAGCACTCACGATGTCTGATTGGACTAAGCTGAGTGCTGAAAATGATAAGTTGGGAACACACATCAATGTCATCAGTATTATATTTATCAGACCAAGTCTTACATCATTTGCATGGCCAAAAAGCACAAACGATAGATTGTCATGCGGTGAGTCAGTACAAGAAAAATTTACAAGAAATCAAGCAGCGCAAGCAATGGAAAACCTCAGGCACGGGGGCACAATTCATGGGTGTTGCGAATTATAACGAGCAAGATGAGTTGGGGAATGTTTATCCTGTCGATGCGGTTTTAACGGATGATCAGCATGTGATTTATGCAGCGCAATTGCAGGATGGTTGTGCGATTTACATCAAATCACTCTTAGATCCACAGCAACCTGAGGCATTGGTATTAAGAAATAACGAGTTCATTATTCATCATATGGCTTATGATACGCAGCATAAAAGACTGATTTTATCGGCCAGTCAAGGCTATGCTTATGAGCAGCATCTGTGCATTTTAGGTTTAGATTCCAATCGGATTCAATATATTACGGAAGGTGATTGTCAGGATCAGCATCCATGTTTTGATCCGCAAAATCCAGATCTTATTTATTATGACAGCTGCGGCTTTGCGTATGACCAACAAGGAGGAATGAGCATTGGTCCGAAAGAAATTTGTCGTTTGAATCTGAAAACAGGTGATTTGGAAACGATTATTGCTGACCCGCGTTACGATTACTACAAACCGCAGATTGATGCGGCTGGGCAGTTATATTATCTTAAACGTCCTTATAAAAATAAGAACTATAGTGGTAACTCACTGAAAGATATTGTATTAGCACCCTTTAAAATTATTCGCGCCGTGTTTGGTTGGTTGGATTTCTTTACACAACGTTATACAGGTGAGTCATTGAAATCAACCTCGGGTAGTAATCCTGCGAAGTTGAGACAAAAGTCAGAAGAAGAACTTTTTGTGGAAGGTAATTTAATTAAGCTACAAAAGACTTTGCAGCAGAATCAAAGTGCTGGAGAAAAATTTGCAGGCGTCATTCCAAGGAGTTGGGAACTGATTCAATGTTCCAAAACAGGAGAGCAAAAAGTACTCAAGCGGGGGGTGCTGGGGTATGCATTGTTGGGTATTGAAGGTTCAGTTTTGTATTCGAATGGAAAACACTTGGTCTTGATGACTGCCGATCAGACGGAACAGATGTTGGTTGAAGCCAAACTGATTCAAAAAATCATCTGTTGATCCATATCCCATTATTCAGGCCTTCTTTTTAGAAGGCTTTTTCTTCTTTAATGAATGCACAGAAAAGAAAAAAGCCCATACAACGATGAGCTTAGTTCTCTGAGGAAAGTCATGCTCTTTTGGGAGAGTATGCTGAAGAACATAATCATCATATGAGAATTTATTGATATTTACAACGGTATAAAATGTAAATGTTTTTTAAAATTCTCAAATCGGGTTGGCTTGGCTCTCTGAGAGTGTTGCAAATTTATGTTCAATTTGAGTCGCATTATTTTGCAAAATTTCAATTAGCTTTTGAATGTTAATAAAGTCAAAACGATTCTTGGATGCCACTAAGGTGAGCGCGATCGGCGCTTCTTTGTTTGAAAAACGGATCGGAACTGACAAGCTGCAAAGTTGAGGGTCAATCTCACCTTGTGATAAGTAGAACCCTTGTTTTTTGATTTTGCGCATCTGTTGAGTAAACTCATCCTGCGTCTGTGCAAATCCGACTTGTGCTAATTCTTTCGAAAACTGCTGATAGTAGGCTTGAATGCGTTGTTTGGTTAAGTGTGCAATCACGATTTTGGGTGACGCGCCGACATAGACGGGGCGTGGGCAACCTCGGCCAAATGAAAGTAATTCTGCATCTTTAAAGGTTTCATGATGTAGATCAATACAATAATCATGATTTAAATAAGTCAATAAACAGCACAATTCCGTACGTTCCACGATATCACGCATAAAGGGAATACTAATTTGAATCAACGGGTCAGTGCTGTGAGAAATATAATCTAAAACGGCAATTTTGGAGCCGAGCGTATAGTCACCCGAGGTGCCGCTGATACGTTTTAAAATGTCCGTCGAGACTAGTTCTTTGAGATAACGATAGGCGGTAGGTTTGGATAGCGCAAGCTCATCACAAATGATATCGACATTGATAATCGGACGTGAAACTGAAAATAAATCCAGTACAGTAAGAATTTTACCAAAACTCGAAATGGCCATGATGGGATGCCTACTCCTTACAAAATAACGTGAAAACCGAACTTTTATTGCTTTATAACAGAAAAGCGAAAGATCGGGTATGTACTTTTAAACCTGATCATCCGAGATCAATAAATTAACGCTGATGTTGAGAAAAACATCAAATTTTGTCGCGATTATTTTAGATTAAAATTAAAAATTATCAAATGGTGATAATTTATGTTGACTAATTTACTCTATTTTGAAAAAATAAGCTACGCAATGTCTTATGTGGATAATTATTTTTAGGCAGAAATTCCTGAAAATAGCCAACATTGCGTATCACTCCCTATATCCAGTTTTACTCACATTGATTGCCCTGGTCTGAATGATTTCAAATCAGTCAGGATAGCTTGTCACTTTTTTAGTGATGCCATGAGTGATCAAACTGACGCTGAACAGAGACATATTCATGCTATTTAAACAGTTGTTGGCTTTTAGACCGAGTCGACTTGACCTGATCTTTGCGTGCAAAACATTCGTCGCAGGCATGCTGGCACTGTTTATTTCGTTTGAACTGGATTTGATTAATCCGATGTGGTCGATTGGTACAGTGTTGATTATTGCCAGTCCCTATTCGGGTATGGTGTCTTCAAAGTGTGTCTATCGCTTGGTGGGAACGGTAGCAGGAGCAATCATTGCTTTGCTGCTGACGCCTCATTTTATTAATACACCGTGGTTATTTACCCTTATTTTGTCATTGTGGGTGGGTTTTGCCCTATACGTCTCATTGCTAGACCGCACGGCAAGAAGCTATGTCTTTATGTTGGCGGGTTATTCCACTGCAATGATCGTTTACAATGCCATTACCTATATCGATACCTATAATATTTTTGATATTGCTTTGGCACGCGTGCTAGAAATTTCTGTCGGAGTGATTGCCACTGCCGTGGTGTCAGCGACTTTTTTTCCTGTACATGTTGGAGCCATGATTAAACAGCGGGTCAATAAAACCCTGAATGATCTGGAAAGTACCTTTGAAAAATTAATTACCGTTCAAGACAGCCCGGAAAACTATACCCAAATCTTGTCGGTAATTACCCGTGATACCGCAGATATTCATGCTTTGGCCGTGCATTTGGCTTATGAAAAAGGTGAGCTAAAAGGCATGACCAAGACTTTGCAGGAAATGTTGCATCAGGTGTCTTTGGTGGTCGCCAATCTTGTGGCTCTGTCACAACGGGTCAAACAGCTGGAACAGATGCAACTGAGTAATCTGGCACCGCATTTAGACCGCATACGTCAGGATACATTGGCTTTTTTAAAGCAAGAGCGCATTGTGAAAGCCAGTGATTTGCAAAGTTTACCCATGAAATTTGAACAGGATTTTGCCGAACTGATTGCGCAAGCTACGGCTGAACAGCAAATTGTACTGGGTGCCTTGAAGATGGATGTTCGCCATTTCATTGCCAATATGTTGGCGGTGAAATTGATCTGGCAGCAGATTCAGCAGGGCAACAAAGAGATTCCTTCTGAAATTACCGCCATTACCACCAAATATCCAAGTTTGCATCGTGATCATGGCATTGCGATTCGTGGGGGGATTAGCGCGGTATTGATTACCTTTATTGTGACTGCCGCCTGGATTCTGTCAGGTTGGAAAGCCGGTTTTATGATGGCACAGATGGGGGCGATTACCGCTTGTATCTTAACGGCTTTGGATAATCCAGTGCCAGTGTTACGTATCTTTATCTGGGGCAGTATCGTCTCGGCAGTTTTGGTATTTGTCTATGCCTTTGGAATCTTTCCGCATGTGACACATTTCTGGCAATTGGCATTGGTGCTATTTCCGGTATTTCTGGTTGCCGTGACCATGATGGCTAATCAAATGCTGATGCCTGTGGGGATGGTACTCGGAATTAATACCATGATGGGTTTAAATCTGCATAACAAATACACCATGGATGCAGTGTCTTATCTGGACAGTTCCTTTGCCATGGTGTTAGGCGTTTTGGTGTCTCTGATTGTGATTGATTTGGTACGTGCTGTTTCACCAGATACCAGTGCGACACGCATTTTAGCTTTGCATTACCAAGCCATGCGTCAAGCCTTGCATTTGTCTTATGGTAGTGATTTTAAAATTCACTTACGCAGTATGTTAGACCGTGTCGGGGTATTGAATAGCAAAATGGTGCAGAATCCTGAAGTGAAAACAGCGATTCAAAATGCATTGGTTGAAAGCAGTTCGATTGTTGATTTAGTTCGTTTGCAGGAAATTAGTCAAAAATTACCGCAATTGCAGCAACTACAATATGAATTGAAGCAGTTACAGCAACAGCTTGCAGACTATTTTCAGGCACAAGAAAAGCAACTGTCGATTCATCATTTTCCAACGCAGATTGTGCAGCAAATTGAAAGCTTACAGGGGATTGCCCAGCAGATTGAAGACCTGCAATTGCGGCAACGACTGCTCATTTCACTGAATAATATTTGCGAAAGTATTGGTCATATCTCGATACAAGAGATGGATTCGGACAGATCTGGTTTAGGGGTAGTTCATGGGTGAAATGAATCTTTACGGGATTTATATCCCAATCCTTCTGGTACAAGCCATTATTGCCTATGTACTGTTTAAGTTGCTCAGCCCCTTGATTGATCGTTTGGTCATCAAAGGCTGGATCGCGTTGCCCAGCATTTTTAACTTGTGCTTTTACTTGGGGCTGATGCTGTTGGTGCATTGTCTCTTTGTTTGGCTATGGGCCTGAGACAAGATGCTGATTTTAAAATTTAATGATGTCAAGAAATGTAGTAGAGGTCATCAACATGAATGCATTTGATGTGCGCAAAGTTATACGTCCTATGGTGTTGCTCGTTGCAGTTGTGATTGCTGTTTACGCCATCGTGCATTTATGGAATTACTACAATGCCGCACCGTGGACACGGGATGGACGTGTACGGGGAGATGTGATTCAGGTCGCTTCCGATGTGAATGGTTTGGTCACTGAAGTGTTGGTGCAAGACAACCAAACCGTGAAGAAAGGGCAAGTGCTGTTCAAGATTGATGTCGCACGTCAGGCCTTGGATGTTGAGCAAGCGAGATCCGACCTTGCCAAAGCCAAAGCCGGTTTGGCGCAAGCGCATGCAAATCTGGCAGGTTCAAAGGCGAGTTTGGTGAAAACTGAAGCCAATATGAAACTGGCAGAGAAAAATGCAGCACGTTATGCCAGCTTGATGGATGGTGCAATTTCAAAACAGGAACAAGATCAAGTTTTTGCAACCCGCGATCAAGCCGTAGCCGAGCGTGAGCAATTAACTGCGAGCATCGAACAAGCCAATGCCGCGATTCAACAGCAGCAAGCTTTGATTGAAGTGGCCAATAGCAATTTACATTTGGCGCAACTGAATTTGAATCGCTCTGAAGTGGTCGCACCTGCAGATGGGACTTTATCGAATTTCGATTTGCGGGTTGGCAATTATGTGAAGGTGGGGCAAGCCGTTGCGGCTTTATTAGACCGCCATCAGCTCTATGTTGTGGGGTATTTTGAAGAGACCAAATTAAACCGTATTCATGTTGGTGATGCTGCGACTGTCCAGTTGATGGGAGATAAGCAACGCATTCGAGGCCATGTACAAGGCATCGCAACCGGGATTGAAGATCGTGAACGTTCGGGTAGTTCGAATTTATTGGCCAATGTAAATCCAACCTTTAGTTGGGTGCGTTTGGCACAACGTGTACCTGTGAAAATTGTCTTGGATGAACAACCACAAAATCCGCTGGCATTTGTTTCAGGGCGTACGGCAACGGTTCGAATTATCGAGAAATAACTCAGAGCTTGGCTTAAAGATTTTATTTGGGATTAAGAGTGTTGTTTTATGTTTTATACAATGGTCTCGCGGTATTAATAGCACGAGACCATTAAATATTTGGGAAATTCAGCCTTAAGGTGTAATCCCTACGGGATCGCGATACCAACTCTGAATCAATAATGCCGCTGCAAAGCTATCTGCAGATAAGCGTTTTGCCTGTCCTTTGCTTTGATAAGACTCCAGCTCTTCTCTGGCTTCACGTGTCGTCAAACGTTCATCCACCATCCAGGTTTCAATATTGGTTTGATGACGTAAACGACGCGCGAATTTACGTGCCCGAGCAGAGAGCTCAGATTCACTGTCATCCATATTCAGCGGTAAACCCACGATAAATAGATTCGGTTGCCATTCTTTGACAATCTTTAGTAATTTATCCCAGTCTGGAATACCATCTTTCATCGGGAATAAGGGCAGAGGATTGCTGCTTTCAATCGAGGATTGACCCATCGCCATCCCCATTTTTTGGGTGCCAAAATCAAATGCCATGATGGATTGGAAACTCTGCATCTCAGGCATGACCAATCTCAGAGGCAAACCAGGTACGGTCTACTCCAATTTTTTTATAGGCGGCATCCCAGCGATCGTGATAGGGCAGATTAAAAATCAGATCCATGTCTGATTCACAGATGAGCCAGTCCCCACGTGCAATCTCTTCTTCAAGTTGATTCTTGCTCCAGCTGGCATAGCCTAAGGCGATTTGATAGCGGCCCACACCTTCGTTATGTGCAATCGCATCTAAAATATCTTTACTGGTGGTGATACAGACATTTTCACCGACCGCAATCGATGAATGCCAAGTCGGCTGACCGGTATGCAAGACAAAGCCTGCTTCTGGACGTAATGGGCCACCTTGCAAAACAGCATGTGGATGGACATTGTCGGCATCAATCTCTAAATCATTAAGTAATTCTTTGATTTGTAGATCGGAAGGGCGATTGATAATGATGCCTTGAGCACCGTCTTCGTCATGGCGCGCAACATAGATGACAGTATTGGCAAAAAAGTCATCTGCCATGTCTGGTGGAGCGATGAGACAACGGTGAGTTAAGTATTGTTTCGTCACCTAGGCGATTCTCCATCAATATATTATGCTGATCTATCTATATAGGTTCTTTTTATCAACATACAAGAGTTGATCGGATTTCGCCAATCTTTTTCTCATATTTTGTATACACAATTAAGCAGATTGGAATTTGAGCTGGCGCAGCTGGCGTGCATGTTGCAAAGTGGTTTCGCTAATTTCAACGCCCCCTGACATACGTGCCAATTCTAAGATGCGTTGATCTTCATCCAGTTCGAGAATGGTACTGCTGGCTGGATCGCTTTGTTGTTTTTTCACCAATAAATGCTGGTCGGATTGTGCTGCCACTTGCGCTTGATGCGTAATACAGAGCAGTTGCACATGTTGAGCCAGATCAGCCAATAGGCGTCCCACGACTTCAGCAGTACCCCCACTGATCCCAACATCAATTTCGTCAAAGACCAGTACCTCGGACTCGGTTTTCTCTGCATTCATGACTTGCATCACCAGCGCAATACGGGATAACTCACCGCCTGAGGCAACGCGTGCCAATGGTTGTGGCGGAATACCTTTATTGGCGGTGAATAACAGTTGAATAAAGCTGAGTCCTTCGGCATTCGGTTCCTGTGGCTCAAATTTAAACTCAAAATGTGCTTCTGGAAGTGCGAGTGGCTTTACCTGTTCAGTCAGTTGTTTTGCCAATGGAACAGCGGCCGCGCGACGAATGTTATCCAGATGTTGAGCCGCTTGTATAAAGGCTTGATAGGAAAGCTCAACTTGTTCTGCCAAGGTTTCTGGATCTTCCAGCTGATGCAGTTGCGCTAATTCTTGTTGCCAAGTTTCATAGTCTTGTTTGAGTAATTCGGGTTGAGTGCGGTGTTTACGTGCCAGACGATGGAACACTTCGAGGGTTGCATTCAACTGTTCCATGCGTTCAGGATCAAAGCTTTGACGGTCAATAAACTGACGTAAGCTTGCGGTTGCATCGTCTATTTCGCTTTGCGCATTTAACAAGGAGTTATAAATATTGGCGAGCTGTTCGCTACGACCTGCATGAGATTCCAGACGACGAATGATCGATGCAACTTCTTGGGTAATATTCTGCTCGGCCTCATCCAGTACATTGAGACTATAACTACAGTCTTGCATGATATGTTCATGATGGCTGAGACGATCAAACTCTTGTTCGATTTCACGATAATCGGTTTGAACAACGTCATCCAGTTCTTCAATTTGTAATTCTAAGCTTTGTATTTTTTGAATACGTGTTGCTTGCGCATCTAAGGCAGCTTGATGTTGACGAATATTTCGTTGCCATGTGCTATAGGCATCACGTACTGCTTGCGAAGGTTCGGCAAAATTATGATAACGATCAAGCCAATGTTTAGGATAAGGTGGTTCGAGTAATTGTTGTTGGCTGTGCTGGCTATACAGTTGAACCAGCAAGCGTCCAATCTCTTTGAGTTCGGCCAAGCTGCTCGGGCGGCCATTGATCCAAGCCTTGCTGCGGCCTGTGGCAAAAATCACACGTCTTAAATGGATTTCACCTGAATCATCATCCAGTTCATGTTCGGTCAGCCAATGCGCTTCTGCGCTTTCAGGCTGATAACTAAATATCGCAGTGACATCAGCTTTGTCTGCACCATAACGTACATAATTGGTATCGGTACGTTCGCCTAAGCACGCAGAAAGTGCATCTAACAATAATGATTTTCCTGCACCAGTTTCACCAGTCAGCACATTGAAGCCTCGTTCAATATCTAAAGCCAAATGGTCAGCGAGTGCAAAATTAATTAAAGTTAAATGGGTGAGCATAAACGCATCCAATGCACGGAATCTTTTGCTTAAAGATAGAGAAGTTTTAAAGTGACGACAAGTGCGGAATACTGGATTTTCCTGATTTACTGAGGAATTACTGATTGTTTATGGGCTTAAGATACGATTTCGCTTTGTATTTGTGCGCCAGTCGTCGCTGATGCACCATCTATGGTACAAGGTTTTGTGTTCGAACCTTGCGAAGCGATGCTTCTCATACTTTATTTATCTTCGCCACTCACAGCAAAGCTGTTTGTCTTAGGCTCTGGTAAAGTTTCGCGTTATTTATCTTCGCTACTCACAGCATAGCTGTTTGTCTTGCGCTCGGGTAAAGCGTTGGGTTGCTTTCCGCTTTACTCACAGCATAGCTGTTCGTCTTGCGCCCAGACAAAGCGTTGCTTTGTTAATCTGGGCTCAGGTATGAAAATTGCAACGTTTAGCCCAGAAAATGGATTGATTAGTTGTCACGGCACAATTAAACTACGTCCAGCATAACCTAATATAAATGCGGCATTATTTGGAGAGTACGCATGAGTTCAGTGCAATTTGATCATGTAACGGTCATTAAGAAATCGAATGTGTATTTTGGTGGGGCATGTATTAGCCATACAGTACAATTTGAAGATGGTACAAAAAAGACTTTAGGTGTAATTTTACCCACTGAACAGCCTTTGACTTTTGAAACACACGTTCCAGAGCGTATGGAAATTATTTCTGGTGAATGCCGTGTAAAAATTGCAGATAGTGCTGAGAGTGAATTATTTCGTGCAGGCCAGTCCTTTTATGTGCCTGGGAACAGTATGTTCCATATCGAAGCAGATGAAGTGCTCGATTATGTCTGTCATTTAGAAGGTTAACCTATTCCTGTCTAAATCGAGTACACTAGATTTAATGGAAATCCTGTAAAAGTCATTTTGCAGGATTTTTTATTAAGTTCCCTTGCGGAGCTATAACAGCTCCTCACCTGTAAAGTTGCTTTGCAGGATTTTTATTTTTTTCAAAACTCCCCTAATTATCCTTCTTTATATCAGAGGGAATACTGCAAGAGGTCGTTCATGGCGAAACCTGAATATTATTATGGCGTTCATTCAGTGGAGTCATTGTTGGAGTTGGAGCCTGAACGCGTTTTAACTTTATTTACGCTAAAAGGTCGTGATGATCAGCGTCTGCAAAAAATTTTGCAGCTTGCAGAACCTTTTGGGATCAGTGTTCAAAAAGCCAGTCGAGATGGTCTGGAAAAACTGGCAGGTTTACCTTTCCATCAAGGCGTAGTCGCAGCAGTTCGCCCGCATCCGACCTTGAATGAAAAAGATCTGGACGAATTACTACAGCAATCACCAGATGCCCTGTTGCTGGCACTTGACCAAGTGACTGACCCCCATAATCTGGGGGCGTGTATTCGTACGGCTGCGGCAATGGGTGTACAGGCGGTAATTGTTCCGCGTGATCGTT
The DNA here is from genome assembly GCF_000876115.1 of Acinetobacter sp. NBRC 110496. NCBI lineage: Bacteria > Pseudomonadati > Pseudomonadota > Gammaproteobacteria > Moraxellales > Moraxellaceae > Acinetobacter > Acinetobacter sp. NBRC 110496. The sequence goes on along the minus strand of NZ_BBTF01000003.1, from coordinate 170,502 downwards.
CAGCGAGCTTAACGCCGACAGCACGTAAGGTTGCTGCAGGTGGAGCTGAAAAAGTGAAGTTTATTCAGGTGACCAACCTTGCGCGAACGCTTGCGCACTTAAAAGACACCACCCATACCCGAGTGATTGGGACCATGCTGGATGAAAAGGCATTGCCGATTCATCAGTGTGATTTCAACGGGCCTGTGGTGATTGTGATGGGTGCGGAGGATACAGGTTTAAGACCGATTACCCAGTCACAGTGCGATCATACGGTTTATATTCCAATGTTGGGCGATTTACAAAGCTTGAATGTGAGTGTGGCAACTGGGATGGCACTTTATGAGGCATGCCGCCAACGTGCTGGTGTATAATTTAACCCAATCTTGTTCATGTAAGCTCAAATGACTGCTCGCACACAAGGCTATTTCTTTGTCTTTATCACCATGTGTATTTGGGGGGGATTTACCATTTTTTCCCGTCTCAATGCACATTGGCACGTCAGTGTGTGGGATTTGATGGCAATGCGCTTTACAATTGCCTCTCTGATTTTAATCCCTATATTAATCTATAAAAAAGATTTTGCCTTTTTATGGCACCCTCGTCCTGTCATTTTGGCATTGATCGGTGGTTTGGCCTATTGCTTAACGGTGTATACCGCTTTCTTACATGCTCCAGCAGCGCATGCGGCGATTTTTCTCAATGGCTGTATTCCACTGTGTACGGCTGTTGCAGCCTATTTATTGTTTCAGCAGCCCTTTGATAAAAACACGTGGTTGAGTTTGGTGATTATGATGGGTGCATTGGCGCTCATGAGTTATTTAATACTGCATGATCAGGCAGCCGCATTGGGGTGGGGCGATCTGCTTCTTTTTATCAGTGCGGCATGGTGGGGGCTTTTCACCGTCCTGCTAAAACAGTGGAAATTATCAGCGTGGCATTCGACCGTAGGTGTGGTGATTTGGTCTGCCATTCTCTATTTGCCGATTTATCTATTATTTATTCCAAAACATTTTCAAGATGCAGAGCCGATTCATCTGGTGATTCAGGGGCTTTTTCATGGCATTTTGGTGGTGATCGTGGCGACCTTAAGTTATGTGGCTGCAATTGAGCGTTTAGGGGCATTTAAAACGGGTAGTATTGTAACGCTGGCACCATTTATTGCAGCGATTGTGGCTGTTCCATTATTAAATGAACCGCTCAATGCCGCGATTCTCTGTGGTCTGGTTGGAATGGGGATTGGTGCTTTACAACCTTGGCGTTGGTTTCGCAAAGACAGTTTGACCACGCAGCTGGAGCAGCAGAAACAAGGCTAGATACAACGTTCTGCACGTTGTAAATAGCTGAAATGCAAGGGTTTCAGCTGTTGGTGAAGATGCTCTAACAGACCGTCATTGAGTACAATATCATTGGCTAATTGCTGTTTTTGAGAGCGTGGCATTTGTGCTGCAATGATCTTTCGAATCTGTTCTTCACTTTGTCCGTCGCGTTGGCTCGCGCGCTGTAATTGCGTTTGTTCATCAGCATCAACCAGTAGCGTGTGATGAGTGAGTTGATGTTGATTGGTTTCAAATAGCAGGGGCGAAACCAAAATCACATATGGACTCTCAGCCTGTTGTAATTGCTGAATAATGGACTGGCGAATGGCAGGATGGGTGATTTTTTCTAAAGTTTGACGCGCCTCTGGAAATTGAAAAATATGCTCACGCAGCGCCCGTCGATCCAGATTGCCGTCTGCCAATAATACCCAATCGCCAAAGTTGTCCCGGATTGCTCTGAGTGCGGGTTGGCCTGGCTCGACCACTTCTCGTGCCACCACATCAGCATCAATAACCGTAATACCCTGAGACTCAAACCATTGTGTCGCCGCTGATTTGCCGCTGCCAATACCACCTGTGATTCCCAAGATAAAACGCATATTAGCCACCTAAATAAACTTTCATGATCTGATCACCCCATAAGAAGGCGATCCAGCCCGCAATTGCGATATATGGACCAAATGCAAAAGGTTGATTTTCGCCCCGCATTTTCATCAGAATAATACCAATCACTGCACCAATCATAGAAGAGAGTAACACAATGAGGGGGAGTAGCATTGGTCCCATCCATGCACCTAACGCTGCGAGTAGCTTGAAATCGCCATAGCCCATCCCTTCCTTACCAGTGATTAGTTTAAAGATGTAGTAAACAATCCAGAGGCAGAGGAAGCCGATTAAATAGCCCCAAATGGCTAGGCTGGCAGTGGTATAAATCGCATAACTATTAATGCCTAAACCTAAGGCTGCTAAGGGAAGGGTAAAGCGATCAGGTAATAATTGTGTATCAAAATCAATAAAGGTTAATGTAATTAATACCCAAGTCAGAACCAGACCAAACAACATTTGCACTGTTGCACCAAATACGGCAACCACAACCAATGAGCAGACCATGGTGAGCAGCTCAATAAAAGGGTAGCGGATACTGATTGGGTTTTGGCAAGTCCCACATTTACCACGAAGTACTAACCAGCTGATCACAGGGATATTATGGTACCAATGGATAGGTGAGTCGCATTTGGGGCAAGTCGAGGCGGGTTGGCTTAAACTGAGCTTGCTTTGATCAATAATCGGTTGTTCAGGGTGGAGGAGCATGTGGCATTCTTGCTGCCACTCCTGCTCCATCATTCGAGGCGTGCGAAAAATGACAACATTTAGAAAGCTACCAATGCATAAACTAAAAAGCCCAACCGCCAGATAAAGTGCAGTGGGATTTTCGATAAAATATGAAAAAAAATCTTGCATAAAACTTAGACCACGGAGCCCATTTGGAAGATTGGAAGATACATCGCGATAACCAGGCCACCGACCAGCACGCCTAGAATGGCCATGATTAATGGTTCCATCATTGAGGTCAAGCCATCGACAGCATTATCCACCTCATTTTCATAGTGCGTCGCAACTTTGTCGAGCATACTGTCTAAAGCCCCCGATTCTTCACCAATTGCCACCATTTGAATGGCCATTGATGGAAAACGGTTAGAAACACGCATGGCAAACTGTAGCTGTTGGCCTGTGGCGACATCTTCACGAATTTTCATCACCGCTTCTTCATACACGACATTATTGGTTGCACCAGCGGTTGACTCAAGTGCATCAATTAGTGGAACACCTGCTGCAAAAGTTGTTGCCAAAGTACGGCTATAACGGGCAATAATGGCTTTATAGACCAAATCCCCAAAAATCGGCGCTTTGAGTGCCATTTTATCCAAGGTGTCGCGAAACTTTTTACTACGTTTCTTGGCTTCCAAAAAGGCGGTAATAATTATGCCAATCACGATAATCAGAATAAACCAGTACTCTTGCATCCATTTGGACATTTCGACCACCATTTTGGTAAAAGCGGGTAGATCTGCACCAAAAGAGCTAAATAGATCCTGAAATACAGGGACAACCTTCACCATCAAAATAATGGTCACAATCACTGCAACCACAACCACCGAAATTGGATATTTCATGGCTTTCTTGATTTTTTGTTTGAGTAATTCACTCTTTTCTTTATAAATTGCAATTCGATCCAGCATGGTTTCAAGTGCACCAGATTGTTCACCAGATTCAACCAGCGAGCAAAACAGATTATCAAAATACTGCGGATATTTTTTCAGGGCACCCGCGAAGGTATTTCCCCCTTCGACTTCACTTTTAATCCCAAGGACCACTTCACGCATGGCTGGGTTTTCTAAGCCTTCAGCCACGATTTCAAAGCCTTGTACCAAGGGAACGCCCGCTTTCATCATTGTCGCCAATTGACGGGTAAAAATGGTGATATCCAAAGTGGTCACTTTTTTCTTCATCAAGCCTTCAAGAATATTTTTACGCTTTTCTCGAATGTTCTTGATGGTCACCCCTTGTTTACGCAACGTAACTTTAGCCAAGGCCATATTACGTGCAGGTAATTCCCCTTTAATTTTTGCCCCTTTACGATCGACCCCTTCGTAAGCAAAAGTTGGCATCATTTGCGCTTTTTTAGCTGCCATGATTATTAATCCTTTTTATTGATTTTATTCACTTGTTACTCGGTTGACTTCCTGCAAAGAGGTAATTCCCTGCATGACTTTTTTCAAACCTGAACGACGTAGATTATTAAAGCCTGCTTGTTCTGATGCTGCCGCAATTTGTAAGGCATTGCCATCTTCCATAATAATTTTAGAAATCTCTGGCGTGACTTTCATGACTTCATAAATACCGACTCGGCCTTTGTAGCCTTCACGGCATTCAGAACATCCCACAGGTTGAAAAATTTTAAACTCAGGATCATTTAAATCTTGTTCAGTAAAGCCGAGTTCTAGTAAGCTTTGTTTAGGAATTTCAATTACTTCTTTGCATTGCCCACAGAGGCGACGTGCCAAACGTTGTGCAATTACCAAATTGACTGACGTTGCAATATTAAAAGAAGGAACCCCCATATTGCGTAAACGTGTCAAGGTTTCTGGTGCGCTGTTGGTATGCAGCGTCGACATGACCATATGGCCTGTTTGAGCAGCCTTAATTGCAATTTCTGCTGTTTCCAGGTCACGAATCTCCCCGACCATAATCACATCTGGATCTTGGCGTAAAAAGGCTTTAAGTGCAGCCGAGAAGGTGAGTCCAGTTTTGGGATTCACATTGACCTGATTGATCCCTTCCAAGTTGATTTCGACCGGATCTTCGGCGGTCGAAATGTTGGTATCCTCAGTATTGAGGATATTTAAACCTGTATATAAGGAAACGGTTTTACCTGAACCGGTTGGACCTGTGATGAGGAGCATGCCTTGAGGTTTATCCAGAGCATCCATGAACAAGGCTTTTTGTTCATCTTCATAGCCCAAAGCTTCAATACCGAGCATCGCGCTCGACGGATCGAGAATACGCAGCACCAGTTTCTCACCAAATAGTGTCGGGAGTGAGTTAACACGGAAATCGATGGCTTTGGTCTTGGAGAGTTTGAGTTTGATACGGCCATCTTGAGGCATTCGTTTTTCTGAAATGTCCATTTGCGACATCACTTTTAAACGTGATGCCAATCGGGTTGCCATTTGTAGTGGTGGATTGGCAATCTGACGTAATACCCCATCAACGCGATAACGGACACGATACATTTTTTCATAGGGTTCAAAATGTAAATCAGAAGCACCCATACGAATCGCATCAATTAGCAGTTTGTTGATGTATTTTACAATAGGGGATTCGTCACCTTGAGGAGCATCCTCCTCCTCTTGGGTGGGAGCTTGGCTAACATCGATATCAAGGTCAAAGTCTTCGCTTTCGCCAAAATCAAAGCTGCCAGAATCACCAAACTGCTGTTCGATCAGTTTTTCGAGTTTGGTGTGTTCAACAATAATCGGTTCAATATTGAGCTTGGTATTGAAACGAATGGCATCCAAGGCTTCAATATTGGTGGGATTACTGGTTGCAACATACAGAATTTGTCCGCGTTGCAATAGCGGTGCAACTTTATGCTTTTGAATGAGCTTATTATCTGCCAGCTCGCGAGGTAATAGCGCTGTATCGTAGACTGCCAAATCGAAAAGAGGCTCACCAAACTCGGCTGCAATGGTTTCAGCAATTGTGAGTGGTGATAAGCGATGTTGCTCAATCAAATGTGCGACGATGTCTTGTTGTGCTTTTTTAGCAGCATCAATTGCGCTTTGCATGGTCGCTGCAGACAGTTGCCCATCTTCAACTAAGCGCCGAATAAACCCCGAAAACTTTGGAGACGTATGTAATCCTGACATCTGTCCGCCTTATGACAATAAATGTTTATAATATGTATTTTAAAAATTATACTTTTGTTATGCAAAAATACCACTACAGAAAGTGTTGTTTTTGCCTTGATTCCTCGTTAAAACTTTGAACTGATCGAGTTTTTTGCCAATTAATTTTCATTAATTTTGGCCAGTTTTATCTAGAATCAAATGAGTTCAAACCTTTGTAGGCTTTTAATTTTTAAATTCATCGCCATCATAGCATGGTGGTGGGATGGTAATTTTTATTGGTTCTGAAGTTTTTGCATAATTTATGTACACATAAAAGAAAAAACTGAATTTTATAAAAATCCGTGTAAAATATGCAGCATTTTTGAGAAATTAACAGTAGGCGGGCGAAGTATGTCGAACTCGGGCATTACTCCTTGGGTTGTTGGCAATTGGAAAATGAATCCAATGCATGCGAATGCTTTCCAATTAGTAGAAGAATTTAAACAGTTATTACAACAGGAAAATATTGCACCTGAGCAATGTCATATTGGTGTTGCGCCAACAGCAATCGCGTTAAGTGGCATTCAGATACAATTTAAAGATGCTACGAGAACAGTTTATACCGTGGCTCAAGATGTATCACGTGTCGCAGGTACAGGCGCCTATACAGGTGAAGTGAGTGCTGAACTGTTAAAGGACAGTGGAATTGAATTTGTTTTAATTGGGCATTCTGAGCGCCGTGAACTCTTCGGTGACGATGTTGAAATTTTAAAAGCTAAATTACAAAATGCCTTAACGGCTGGCCTGACCATTATATATTGCGTAGGTGAAAGTCTAGAACAACGTGAGCAGGGCGCAGCAGAGCAAGTGGTATTGCAACAAATTTGTGATATTGCGGCAGTGGTAAAAGCTGACCAATGGCAAAATATTGTGATAGCGTATGAACCGATCTGGGCAATTGGAACAGGAAAAACAGCATCTCCTGCCGATGCTCAGGCGATGCATGCAAAAATTCGTGAAGGCTTGAAGCAAATCACAACATTCGGTGCAGAGATGGCAATCCTCTATGGGGGGAGTGTAAAAGCCGAGAATGCGGTTGAGTTGGCTGCATGTCCAGATATTAATGGTGCTTTGGTTGGTGGTGCATCTTTAAATGCACAATCGTTCTACCAAATCTCAAAAGCATTTGCGCAAAGCAAATAACGAGGAAGAGAGATGTATAGTTTTATACTCGTTGTACATATCATTTTAGCAATTCTAATTATTGCTTTGGTATTGGTGCAACAAGGTAAAGGTGCAGAAGCAGGTGCATCATTTGGTGGTGGCGGTGCTGCAACCGTATTTGGTGCTTCAGGTGCAGGCAACTTTTTAACTCGTTTAACCGCGATTTTTACGGCATTGTTTTTTGTGACCAGTTTGACTCTGGCTGTATTTGCCAAAAAGCAAACGACGGATGCTTATAGTTTGAAAACTGTTCAAACAACCACATCTGCGCCAGCGACATCGCCTGAAACTTCATCAAACGCACCAAAAACAACTGAATAAGTTGAATTAGTTCTTTCCTTTTTGTACTTGAAGGGCTAGAATGCGTCCCACAAACTGCGGTGGTGGTGGAATTGGTAGACACGCTACCTTGAGGTGGTAGTGCTTTCGGGCGTGGGGGTTCAAGTCCCCCCTTCCGCACCAAACTTAATAACCAGTTAAGTTCGGTGTATGCAGTGTTTGTGTTGATGCGGGATGGAGCAGTCTGGTAGCTCGTCGGGCTCATAACCCGAAGGTCGTTGGTTCAAATCCAGCTCCCGCTACCATTTGATTAAGGTGCAACTTAATCAAGCAAATGTAGAGAAAACTCAAATTGACTTTTTTTTATATTTGTATATAATTTTTGCACGTTGATGCGGGATGGAGCAGTCTGGTAGCTCGTCGGGCTCATAACCCGAAGGTCGTTGGTTCAAATCCAGCTCCCGCTACCAAGTTTCTAAAAAGAGGCTCACAATAAGGTGGGCCTTTTTGCACAGTGGGCTATGCTTTTCTGTGTATCATAGGGGCGATTACGCCCTTTTTTATTGGTTGTTTAGCTATCGTGTAGTTGTTCGACATCAATTGGTCAAATAGTCGTGCTTCACTATACGGTTAAGATTGATTGGCTCGTATAAGAGCGACGAGAGTAAATGAAATTATCAAACAAGTCTCAAGCATTGCATGATCTTATCGCACCAGCTGTGGCTGCATGTGGTGTAGATCTGTGGGGGATTGAATTCCTGCCACAAGGTAAACGTTCTTTATTACGCATTTATATAGATAAAGCGGTTGATGAAAACGCAGAACCTGTCCTCAATGAAGATGGTGAAGTTGAACTCGGGCGTGGTATTGGCGTTCAAGATTGTGTGTTAGTCACACAACAAGTGGGTGCAATGCTTGATGTCCATGATCCAATTTCGGGTGAGTATGCTTTGGAAGTATCATCACCAGGTTGGGATCGTCCATTTTTCCAACTTAATCAGCTACCTGCCTATATCGGGCAACAAGTGGCTTTACGATTAATTGCTGCTGTCGAGAACCGTCGTAAATTCCAGGCAAAATTACTTTCTGTTGACTTAGAAAATGAGTTGATTCAAGTTGAAGTTGAAGGTAATCATGTGCTTGAAATTGATAGTAATAATATTGATAAAGCAAATTTAATCTATCAAGACTAATATTAACTTAATTTTATAAGAAATCGGTAGGTGACTTATGGGCCGCGAAATTCTTACCGTTGCAGAAACGGTTAGTAATGAAAAAGGTGTTAGTCGTGAAGCGATCTTCCAAGCGTTAGAGCAAGCACTGGTTGCGGCAACGAAGAAAAAGTTTTACGAAGGCACGCGTTCAGAAGAAGCTCAGCTTCGTGTTGAGATTGATCGTAAAACAGGTGATTACCGTACATTCCGTCAATGGACTGTTGTTGCGGATGAAGATCATGAAATGCCAGCATGCCAAGATGCAATTTCTGATGTAGATCCATCACAATGGTCGATTGGTGATGTGCGCGAGTTGGAAGTCGAATCAATTGAGTTTGGTCGTATCGCTGCGCAAATCGCAAAACAAGTGATCGTGCAAAAGATTCGTGAAGCAGAGCGTGCACTTGTTGCCGATGCTTATGAGTCTAAAGTGGGTGAGTTGATTTACGGTGAAGTGAAAAAGCAAACCAAAGATGGCTTTATCATTGATCTGGGTGACAACGCTGAAGCGTATTTAGCGCGTGAAGAAACCATTCACAAAGAAATTTTACGTCCTAAACAGCGTATCAATGCAATTTTATATAACGTTAACCGTGAAGGTCGTGGTGCACAATTATTATTGTCTCGCGCACGTCCAGAGATGTTGATTGCTTTAATGAAAAAAGAAATTCCAGAAATTTCTGAAGAAATCATTGAAATTAAAGCAGCAGCGCGTCAGCCAGGTGTTCGTGCTAAAATTGCAGTGAAAACCAATGACCATCGTATTGACCCAGTGGGTGCATGTATTGGTATGCGTGGTACACGTATCCAGGCTGTACAACAAGAGTTGAATGGTGAGCGTATTGATGTGGTGGTGTGGTCTGATGATCCGGCGCAATATATTGCAAGCGCATTAGAGCCTGCAGATGTGTCTGGTATTGTTTTAGATGAAGATGCACGTAGTGCCGATATCATCTTCGCAACCAATGATCAATTGGCGCGCGCGATTGGTTCGCAAGGGCAAAATGTTCGTTTAGCATCGGAATTGACGGGTTATAAACTCGACATGATGCTAGAAGAAGAGTATCGTGCTCGTCAGCAAAATGAAGCACAGCAATATTTAGATATGTTTATTACACGTCTTGATATTGAAGAAGATTTGGCAATGGCTTTAGTTGAAATGGGCTTCACTTCATTAGAAGAGATTGCGTATGTTCCAGCGGAAACATTTGACGAAATCGAGCTTGAGGCTGATTTAGTTGAATTGCTGCAAAGCCGTGCGAAAGAAGCTGCTTTGACGGATGCACTGAAACAGCAAGAAAATATTCAAGAGCCAAGTGCAGAACTTCTCGGTATGGAAGGTATGACGACTGAGATTGCATATGCATTGGCGGCGCGTGGTGTGGTTACTGTTGATGATTTGGCAGACCAGGCAACTGATGATATCTCTGATATCGAAGGTTTAGGTCATGACAAAGCGGGTCAGTTAATCATGAAAGCACGTGAATCATGGTTTAACTAGGAGATAATAGATGACGGACAAGTCGATTCAAGAGTTAGCGCTCAGCGTAGAACGTCCTGTAGAGAAACTCCTAGAGCAGGTTCGCGAAGCAGGTCTACCACAGCGTAAAGCAGATGACATTATTACCACTGAACAGCAAGATACTTTGGTCAATCACTTGAAAAAAGTACATGGTCAGGAAAGTGGTAACACAGGAAAGATTGCGTTGAAACGTAAAACAACGAGTACTGCTAAAGTAACAAGTACTTCAGGTAAGGCAAAAAGCATTAATGTTGAAGTTCGCAAAAAACAAGTTTTTGCGAAGCCAAATCCAGAGTTACTTGCTGCAGAAGCAAAAGCGCGTGTAGAAGCTGATGCAAAAGTCCGTGCTGAACAAAAAGTACGTGACGAAGCAGATCAAAAAGCACGTCATAGCGCTGAACAAAAAGCCAATGCAACTTTAGAAGCGATGCGTGCTGCGCATACTTCTGACAGTTCAGGTCAAGCGCCAGCAAAAACCGCAGTTGTGGTGAAAAAGCGTAATAGCGACAAGGTTATTAAAGCCCCTGTTGTTCGACCGACTGAAACACCAGAACAAAAGAAAGCGCGTGAAGAGCAAACTGCTCAGTTGAAAGCAACTGAGGAAGCGGTACGTCGTAAAGCGGCTGAAGAAGCACAACAACGTACGCTTGAACAAATGCGTCAGATGGCATCAAAATATTCAAATGATGATGCAACTGCAACGATTCGCGTAATCGATGATTCACCTTTAGCCGCTGGTCTTGTTGGTCAAGCGTATGAAGATTCTTTTAACAAAGAAGACCGTGAAATCAAGCGTGGTGGTGCAACTGCAAATCCGCGTGCTGGTAAGAAAGGTGGTCGCGGTGGTGATGCACAGTCTGAACAAAGTTTCAGCAAGAGCCATCATAAGCGCGGCTTGAAAACCAGCCAGGCGAATAAACATGGTTTTGAAAAACCTGTTAAAAAGCAAGTTTATGATGTTGAGATTGGCGAAAAAATCATTGTTGCTGATCTTGCACAAAAAATGGCTGTTAAAGTTCGTGAAGTAATCAAGACCCTCATGAAAATGGGTGAGCTTGTGACTCAGAACCAAGCCATTGATCAAGATACAGCAGTACTTGTGGTTGAAGAGTTAGGCCACAATCCGGTATTGGTATCGGATACGCAAGCAGAAGACAACTTATTGGTTGCTGCTGAAGAAGCACGTGGTGAGCAAACCACTCGTCCACCAGTGGTAACGATCATGGGTCACGTTGACCATGGTAAAACGTCATTACTGGATCGTATCCGTCGCTCTAAAGTGGCAGCGGGTGAAGCGGGTGGCATTACCCAGCATATCGGTGCTTATCACGTTGAAACTGAGAAAGGAATTATCACTTTCTTGGATACACCAGGACACGCAGCATTTACCTCTATGCGTGCGCGTGGTGCAAAAGCGACTGATATCGTGGTACTTGTTGTTGCGGCTGATGATGGTGTAATGCCACAAACAGCAGAAGCAATTGACCATGCGCGTGCAGCTGGTACGCCAATTATTGTTGCCATCAACAAAATGGACAAAGAGTCAGCTGATGTAGACCGTGTCTTAAACGAATTGACCACCAAGGGTATCGTACCTGAAGAGTGGGGCGGTGATGTGCCAATTGCCAAAGTATCAGCACACTCAGGTGCGGGTATCGACGGTTTGCTTGATCTCATCCTGATCCAAGCTGAATTGATGGAGCTTAAAGCTTCAGCAGAAGGTGCGGCGCAAGGTGTGGTGATTGAAGCACGTGTCGACAAAGGTCGCGGTGCGGTAACGTCGATTCTGGTACAAAACGGTACCTTGAACATTGGTGACTTGGTTCTTGCAGGTTCATCTTATGGTCGTGTTCGTGCAATGTCAGATGAAAATGGTCAACGTATTACCTCTGCAGGCCCTTCGATTCCTGTTGAAATCTTAGGTCTGCCAGAAGCGCCAATGGCGGGTGATGAAGTTCTTGTGGTCAATGACGAGAAGAAAGCACGTGAAGTTGCTGATGCTCGTGCAGATCGCGAACGTCAAAAACGTCTTGAGCGTGCGAGCTCAATGCGCCTTGAAAACATCATGGCATCAATGGGCAAGAAAGATGTTCCTACCGTTAACGTGGTACTCAAAACTGATGTACGCGGTACTTTAGAAGCATTGCATGTTGCGCTTGATGAACTTGCGACGGATGAAGTTAAAGTTCGCGTCATCGGTTCTGGCGTAGGTGCAATCACTGAGTCAGATGTGACTTTGGCTGAATCTTCAGAAGCAGTATTGTTAGGCTTCAACGTACGTGCAGACAATACTGCGCGTCAGAAAGCTGACCAAGATGGTATCGATATTCGTTACTACAGCATCATCTATCAATTGATTGATGATGTAAAAGCTGCAATGAGCGGTAAGCTTGCACCTGAACACCGTGAAACTATTCTGGGTGTTGCGGAAGTGCGTGAAGTATTCCACTCAAGTAAGTTTGGTGCTGCAGCGGGCTGTATGGTACTTGAAGGTGTATTGCACCGTAACAAGCCAATTCGCGTATTACGTGATGACGTGGTTGTATTCCAAGGTGAGCTTGAGTCTCTTCGCCGCTATAAAGAAGTGGTTGAAGAAGTTCGTGCCGGTATGGAATGTGGTCTTGCAGTCAAAGGCTATAAAGACATCAAAGCACAAGATAAGATCGAAGTGTATGATGTTCAATTGATTAAACGGAGTCTTTAATGGCGGGTAGCCAACGCTTAAAGCGCATGGCGGATTCAGTACAACGTGAGTTGTCTGAACTGATCCGTCAGGAGCTTAAAGATCCACGTCTGGGTGGTCTGGTGACCATCTCAGCCGTGAAAGTTAGTGCAGATATGGGTTATGCCGAAGTTTATGTCACGGTAATGGGACGTGAACTCGGTGATGATCAGAGTGAGGCGGCGAATAAAGAAACGCTAGATGTCTTGAATAAAGCGTCTGGTTTCTTACGCCATGAATTGAGTCGTCGTATCAAAACACGTGTGACGCCTCGTTTACGTTTTCACTATGACAAAACCAATGCCTACGGCAACTATATGTTTGGTCTGATTGCTGAAGCTGTGAAGGATTTACCTGAACAAGAGCAAGACGAACAAAAGTAAATAGATATAAAAAAAGCCACCTTCGGGTGGCTTTTTTATTGCGAGGCTTTAATTAGTCTTTTTTCAGCGGGTAGCGACGATAGCGTTGCCAAGGCAGAGGACGATTGAGTGCTTCTGGTACATCACCACTGGTTGAGCGTAAGCGGAGGTGAATCGCAGCTTGCGCCATCAAATTTGCCGATACGGGTGCAGTGATAAAGGCAAACAAGGTAATCAACAACTCAGCAAAACCAAAACGACCATGCATTGCTGCAAATATCATGGCTGCAATGAGGAAGCTACCGAGCCCCAAGGTACTCGATTTGGTGGGGGCATGCAGGCGCATAAATAAGTCGGGGAGGCGAATCATGCCGATCGAACCGATCAGCATAAAGAATGCGCCAAATACCACAAAAAATGAAACGACAATTTCAAGGATGAGTTGCATGGTGAAGCTCCTTAATCGATCACATGGCCCGTTGTGAAATAACGGGCAAGTGCAGCAGTAGAGACAAAGCCAAGCATGGCAACCAAAAGTGCACCTTCAAATAAATTAGTGCTGACCCAATAGATACCTAAGACTACAATCAGGCAGGTCGCATTGAGAAAGAGCGTGTCTAAAGCCAGCAAACGGTCAATCACTGAAGGGCCTGCAATCAAGCGAATCAAGCACAGAAACATAGAGATGGTAATGGCAATTAAGCCGATACCCAGTGCATAAGGTAAAATAGTCATTTGGTTGCTCCTTCTGCAGTCTTGACATCAAAGATTTCAATTAAAGGTGCTTCGTAGCGCTTTTTAATCTCTTGAATGTCGAGTTCAGTATCATCGGAACTGAGTGCATGTACCAGAATATCACCACGTTCCTGATCGATTCCGGCTGAAACCGTTCCGGGTGTGGTGGTGATAATCATTGCAAGTAAGGTGTTGACTTGTTCATGTTCAGTTTCTAAGGGGACGCGATACCATTTGGGGTGTAGTTGATCCATGGGGCCAAGCACCATTTTGGCCACACGGAAATTAGATATCACAATATCCCACAGCACGACAAAGACCAGTTTAATGGCAGGAAGCCAGTGAATATGTGGCGTTCTGGCAATAAATGGACTGACTAAACGGGCAATCAGCACCGCCAGAATCACTGCCATTAAAATGTCCGTCAGATCCAGACTATGCGCCAGCATCAACCAGCTTAAAAAAATCAGAACAGACACAAATGGATGGGGGAACCAACGCTCAAGCAAAGATGGTTTTTGCATTAGTGATCCTCCATTGGTTTAAGCTGTGTGCTATTCGGAATGGTCGGTGCGTGTAGAACTTGTTCCGCAATTTGACGTTGCTTGTACTCAGAAATATGCCCACCTTGCAATGTTGGCTTAGAAATAATATCTGGGATCAACAGTGCATTGGCATCTTCAACTTCACCACCATATTTGGTTTCTGGTAAGTAGCTTGGATCATACGGTTGAACGCTGATTGGACGACCTTGTGCATCATGTTTCAGAATGGTTTGGTTATAAAGTGCATGATTCTGAATTTGCTGTGCAGTTGCAAGCGTGTAGTTCTGAATCGGTGCAGCACAAACCACATACAGCATTAAGGCGCCGAGCAGGAAATAAATTGCTGTATCGTTACGTTTCGGCGCAACTTCAGGCAAGGCTTGATATTCTGTATAAGCCGCTTCTTTTTGATCCTCTTCGGGCGGTGTCGCTCGCCAGAACAGAATAAAACCGACCCGTGTCATGGCAATAATGCTGAGCAGGCTCACAATCAGAATCACCGCGATAATCCAGCCTTGATAAGGGGTTTCGGCGGTGGCCTGCAAGATAAAGACTTTACCTAAGAAGCCACTAAATGGAGGCAGGCCTGCCATCATGAGGGCGATGGTAAAGTAAGTAAAGGCAGCGGCTTTTTCCTGTTTGATTCGTGGTGCAACTTTTAAATGATCTTTAAAAGCACCACGTTGTGACGTCATCCAGCCACAGAATAAATAGAATGCTGCAGCAATCAGTGTGCTGTGAACCAAATAATACAGTGCTGCTGCCCATGCGTGGGTATTAAACATGGCAATGGCAATCAGCAGTGTGCCAATCGAGGACAGCACCATAAAACCGACAAAACGACGTAAACGTTCTGCACCAATGGCACCAATTACACCATATAGCGAAGTCACTAAACCAATAATTAACAGGCAGTTTTTGAAAATACTTTGCGCCATGGCTTCATCGAAAACGGTGCCATTGACACGTAAGATGGCATAAATTCCGACTTTGGTCATGATGGTGAACAGTGCTGCTACTGGTGTACTGGCAACCGCATAGGTTTTGGGTAACCAGAAACCGACAGGTAACATTGCGGCTTTAATTCCGAATACCACAAACAGCAGTAATCCACCCGCAACAGCAAGTTTGTATTGGTCACCATCCAGTGTTGGAACAAGACGACCCACATCGGTCATGTTTAAACTGCCCACACTGCCATAAATCATGCCTAAACCAATCAGGAACAGGGCAGAGGCCAACAGGTTAATGGTGACGTAATGAATCCCAAGCTGAAAACGTGGACGACCTTGACCGTGCAATAACAGCACATAAGATGCCATCAGCAGGATTTCAAAAAACACGAATAAGTTAAACAAGTCGCCTGTGAGAAATGCCCCTGTGATTCCCATGAGTAGAAAATGCACCATGGCATGGAAATAACGACCGCGGGTGTCCCAGTTCTCACTTGCATACCAGACCACAGGGACGGCAAGAACATAGGTAAGCACCAGCATAAAGGCTGATAAGCGATCAAGGACTAACACGATACCAAAGGGTGCAGACCATTCACTGAGTTGATAAACCGTAATTTGTCCTGTACTGGCAATACTTAAATAGCTAATTGCTGTAATTAAGCCGAGCACCACAGAGGTGAGACTGATGCCACGACGCCAAGGTTGGCGCCAATCCTGTTTTAAAGAACCTGCACCTGGATTGCCCAATAACACCAGAATAAAACTGGTGAATGCTGGAATTAAAATGCTGATAATTGGAGCATGAGCATGCCAGAAACTATAAAAATCAAACATTATGGCTCATCCTCACGTGGGTCATAAGTCAAAGTAGGCTCTTCTTTAGAGTCGACATGGTCTGTCCCAGATTCATAACGACTGCGTAATGCAAGTTGCACGATAAAGGCTGTGGTTGCGAAACCAATCACAATCGCCGTTAATACCAGTGCTTGAGGGAGTGGGTCGGTCACCTTGGTGGTTTGCGTCAATACGGCAGGTGCATTGATCTGCAAACGTCCCATGGCAAACAAAAATAGATTCACGGCATAACCAATCATGGCCAAGCCGAGGACCACAGGAAATGTTCTGGCACGTAAAATTAAATAAATACCTGTTGCGGTCAACAAGCCGATCCCGGAAGCGAGTAAAAATTCAATACTAATCATTTCGTTTATCTCCACTTGGGATTGGACCTGACATACTGGAATGACGTGAATCACCTAAGACCGAAATTAACAACATCGCAGCACCAACAACGGTAATGTAGACCCCGGTATCAAATGCAACTGCGGAAGCGAGGTGCATTTTTCCGAGCAAAGGTGCCTCGACATAAATATGTGCACTGGTCAAGAACGGACGTGCCCAGAACCAGGCTGCAATGCCTGTAAGGCCCGCAATGGTTAAGCCTGAACCAATCCAAAGTTCATAGAGACGCCCCGATTTTGCTTTGAGCATCTGTTCGGTTTGGTCCTGCCCTAATACGATATATTGAATGACTAGCGCCATAGAGGTGATTAGACCTGCGATAAAGCCCCCTCCTGGAAGATTGTGCCCACGCATGAAGATATAAACACTCACCACTAAGGCGAGCGGCAATATCCAGGAAGCTGTGATACGTAACATCAGTGGAGACGGGTTAAAGCGATAGGTGAGGCCTTGTGTCATGGTAGTCCCATGCGCACGCATGCCATCCATCAGACAGAGTGCACCGATTGCTGCAATCCCGAGAACGCTAATTTCACCGAAGGTATCGAAACCACGGAAGTCAACCAAGATCACATTGACGACATTCGAACCGCCGCCAAGTGGAATCGCTTGCTGTAAAAAGAACCATGAGATTGAATTGTGGTCACGGGTTAACAGCAACCAGGTAATCCAGCCAATTCCTAAGCCACCTGCGATGGCAAGGCTGGCATCACGCCAACGACGTGAACGACTCGATTCATAAGGCGTAAGTTGTGGTAAAAGCGATAAACTCATTAACAGTAAAACGGTTGTCACCACATCAACCGTGATTTGGGTCAATGCCAAGTCTGGTGCAGACAGCGTTACAAAGACCATGGTCACGACCAGACCGACAGCACCACTGATCAGTACCGCTTTGATGCGTTCATGGTGGAACCACAGCATCATCCAGCAGGCAGAGAACAAGGTGAGCCAGAGTACAATGGCGATCCATGGCGCATGCGTCAGTTCACGGGTACCTGTAGTTAGACCTTGGTTAAAGAGTGGTAAGCCGACCATGACGATGCTGAACAGCACAATCCAGAGCAGATAGCTTTGTAGAGAGCCATTTTCAGTGCTTTGTTTGATTTTACGACTGGTTAACAATAAATGCTTAAGGAACAAATCAAACAGAATCTTGCCTTGGAATTTTCCAAGATAAGGATCGAGGTCGATTTTGCGGATACGTCCCTCTTTTGCCAGTGCAAAGTAGAAAATTGATCCGCCAATTAAGGCAATCAGACTCATGATGAGTGGTGCATTAACCCCATGCCAAATCGCAAGGTGTACGCCTTCAAATTCAGGCTGTGCCAAACTGGCACGGGTCACGCTGTTGACCATAGTGCCTGCAAATAGGGCAGGGAGGATACCCACTAAAATACATAAGCTCGCCAGAATAATGGCGGGTAAGCGCATACCCAAAGGAGGTTCGTGTGCATCTTTATTGGGAACATGCTTGCCGATAGGCCCGTCAAAGAACACACCATGTACCAGACGAATCGAATAACTGACTGCGAAAATACCCGCTAAGGTTGCGACGATGGCTGAAATCACCATCACTGGACCAGATAAGTTGGCCAGTAGTTCGGTAAAAAACATCTCTTTCGAGATAAAACCATTGGTTAATGGTACACCCGCCATTGAGGCAGCGGTGATCATGGTTAAGGTTCCAGTGAAAGGAAGGAGCTGCCAGATACCACTCAGCTTGCGTAAATCACGCGTGCCAGTTTCATGGTCAATAATCCCTGCAATCATGAACAAGGCAGCTTTAAAAGTTGCATGGTTAATGATATGGAAAATTGCAGCTGCAACGGCAAGTGGAGAACCAATGCCGAGTAAGCAGACAATCAAACCCAAATGGCTGATGGTTGAATAAGCCAGTAAACCTTTCAGGTCTTCCTTGAAGATGGCAAAACCTGCGGCCATACACAAGGTGAACAGGCCGACAAAAGTCACGATATTGTGATATAACGCAGCACCAATAAAAATAGGTGCTAAACGTGCCAACAAGAAAATCCCAGCTTTGACCATCGTTGCAGAATGCAGATAGGCTGACACCGGGGTAGGTGCCGCCATTGCATTCGGTAACCAAAAATGGAACGGGAACTGAGCGCTTTTGGTAAATGCACCTAACAGAATAAGCAGTAAGGCGGGCACAAAAAGCGCATGCTGTTGAATGGTATCTTTCATCAGCACCAATTGATCAATTTGGTAGGTTCCGGTGATTTGTCCAATCAGTACAAATCCCCCCAGCATGGCCAGCCCCCCCATACCGGTGATGGTTAAAGCCATACGTGCGCCACGTTGGGCTGCCTCGTATTGACTCCAGTAACCCACAAGCAGGAAAGAAGAAATACTGGTCAGTTCCCAAAATACCAACAAGATAATCAGGTTGTTCGAGAGTGAAATGCCCAGCATGGCTGCCATGAACAGCATCAATAACTGGTACAGTTTACTCAGGGAGTTTTTAGGACTCAGATAATAATAGGCATAAATATAAATGAGCGTGCCGATACCGCTAATCAGCAGACCAAACAATAAACCTAATGCATCTAGGCGAAAACTCAGATTAATTCCAAGCTGTGGAAGCCAGTCCCAGCTTTGTTGCAGGGGATTGCCCTGTAGAACCGTTTCTGCCTGAGTCAGAAGTAAAATAAAACAACTAAGGCTGATCCCAATCGCCCCAAGTGCCGTCACGCCACGCGAAATACGCTGTAATTGTGAGACAAGGGTGGTGCCGAGTATGAGCGGTAATAAGATAATAATCGGTAGCACACTGGTATCCATGTCGATGATTTAGGTCGAAGACCTAAGGGGTGAATTTTCTTTCAAGACTTACAGGCACTCAAAGAGAATACCAAAAACTTTAAATCTTGAAGCCCAATCAAGTTAACGGAGGCAGCAAGTTGTATTGCACAACTTGAAAATAAAAAAATGCGATTTATTTTACTATAAACAGACTGTAAAAACTTAATGTTATTACATGAAACTAACAACATCATTTCATTGAAAACATTTCAATTTTCACTTTTTGATACACCTTTATAACGGGCTTTCTTGGGGTGTATCATCAATTTTAAGTAAGTGAAGTAAGTTGGTCTTTTCTTGCTCGTTTAGGTCTTGAATTTGCTGAAATAAATCATCGACTTTGTTGGTTGGAGGGTCAGCTTGTAGCAAGGTGTGGGTTGGAACAGAATCCGTGCTTTCGGCTTGTGATAAGGTCTGATATAAATTCGAAAGCTGTTGTTGTGATGCTTGCAGATTGAGTTGGTAGATTCCTTTTTGATCGAGTTTTAAACATTGATAATGTAAGGCATGTTCAAGCAATGCATCTCGATTGCCTGTAACAATAATTTGTAGGCAAGGAAAAGCCTGATGTAAACGTTCTAAAATTTCAGCACAGTGACTTTGATCCAGTTGATGATCAACCTGATCTATCATGAGAATACCTTCACCCTCTAGGCAGGGGTTAAAACAATGTTGATTCAATTGGCAAAGCCGTCGGCTGATATCTCCAACCAAAGCAATCCAGGTTTTAAGTGATGCGGACAGGTATTGAAAAGGAACCAGTTGCTCTTGATAGCGCACCATCAATTGCAGCTTCGGTACATACTGAATATAAATATCATCCAATTCAGGAAAAACCGTATGCAGGCTATTTTTTAAGGCATAGAGATTGGGAGCGGATAATTGTTTGGGGTGGTTAATCAGTTCCCGTTGTAATTCTTGTAAAATCTCAGATTGATTGTGCTGATTAAAATCATTCCCCATCAGCCGCCGAACAATATGTGCTGAATGGGCATTTTCAACATCACTGATCTCACGTAACCATTCAAAAAAGCGAGTAAAGGTGGTGTAGGGGACAGCTGTTAAATCGTAGGCCGAAATTTCCTGTAAAATGCCCGATGTATTTTTGCTCTGTAGATTGATGTCTTGTACAAAGCGTTCTGCGGGGTAATAAGCGATCAATGGCAAGCCAAATAAGGGGTCTTGCTGTCCTGTTCTTTGGTACAGGCTAACCATTTGATCGAGTTGCTGAGTTTCGACCTGACTAATACCAACACTTTGACTATTAAAGGTTTTGTAGAGTTTCCAAGCGCAACTGTGGGTGTCTGATTGCTGGGCGGAGCTACTCTCGACCAGATTACCAGCCAGTTCCTGACTCATGTGAACCTGAATTTCAATTTTTGCTTGTAGGCGATTCAGCATAATATCTTGATCAGCAATCACCACGCCAGCAGTACGAATATCTTTATAGCGTGCAGAAAACCAGGTCAGGCTTTGATAGATATTTTTTAGAATAGTGCTTTTGCCTGTCGCCTGATCGCCCAAAATCAGGGTAATAGGGTATTGCTCTGGATCAAACTCGAGATCTAGCTCTCGAAACATGCCAATATGTTTAAAGTGAACCGATTCAAGTTGCATAAGCTGACCTCAATCATGGGCGCTTTAACCTGCGGACTGACGAAGACTTGAGGGCGCGCGCTGTTTTAATTGTTGTATTAAGTCGTATAAATGATGAATGTTTAAACTTACTTTAGCACGCGTACAGGCCACGTAAAGTAATCTTAATTCTTCATCTGTAATTTTATGTTCTAGTCCATTTATTTTAAATTGGTAATCGTCTTCGATATGCACACGATCCCACTCCAATCCTTTGGCTTTGTGCGCAGTAGAAATCACATAATCTGCTTGTTCAATCGGCGTGATTTTTGCCAGTGCTTTTTTTAGTGGTTCAGTGCCATGATCATCCACTAATTTTACTAAGGGTTTGATATCACTGCCGTCATTGGTTTCACAATATTCATGTACGTCGTGCCAAGAGTTAAACCAAGCCAGTTCAGGTACATCGGTGATACGTTTACCTTGTTTAAGTAAACTGGCGGCATCGACAAAGCGACTGAGTTTTTGATGATCTGCCTGCAGACTGACTTTATCGCCATGCACTAAACCAGACAAAAGCAATTCCATCGCTCGTGCGTTAGTACGACATAAAATCGCATCACGCATTTTGGTATGCGGTTTATTCACCACACTGGATTTTTGGTTGGGATTGCCCAGCAGGGGAACCGTTTCATTCAGTGCCCCCAGTAAACTGTTGGCAACATCGGCAATCGCTTCACCAAAACGGAAAGAAGTGGTGAGACGGCTTTCGGGTAGTGGCATTTGCTGCATGGCATTGATTGCACCACGCCATGCATAGATTTGCTGGTGAGCATCCCCAACATAAATTACTTGCGTGCTTTTCTGGCGCAGTAAGATACCCAGCATGAGCGGATCAGCATCTTGTGCTTCATCAAAAAGCACATAATCGGCAGGAATATTCGGTTCAGATAGGGCCCACAGTTTTAGATAAATATCATGCCCGATGCCAGCCTGATGATTCGGGTCAATCGATTCCAGCCAGCGTCGTTCTACCGCGGGATAGAGATGCTGTTGCAAAGCTTCAATATCATCCAGATGTAACCAACTTGGCGCCTGAATATGACGGGGTGCAGGATATTGTGAACTGGTTGAACAGAAGTAGCTGACCGCATTGGCAACCAAACTCGCCAGACGACTTGGCATCAGTACATATTTTTCATAACGCCCACCCATGAGGCGACGTAGCGTAATCGGTTCGAGACGATATTCTTTGGCAATAAAACTTGGGCTCAGGCGGGGCAGACGTAATTTGTCGGTTACTCCACGTGGAACACTACGAAAGGCCAGTGAGTGGAAGGTACGACAATTCACATTACTGTGAAACTTATTCTGGGCTTCTGAGGCGATGGCTTTGTTAAAGGCCAAATACATGCCACGCCGTTCGGGCATGGCATCACTAATCATCTGTAAGGTGGTGGTTTTACCTGTGCCAGCATAGGCAATCACTTTAAATGATTGACCGAGACGGGCGTTGTCGATGGCAATGGCTTGCTCATAAGTGGCTTTAGGTTTTTCTATATTTGACACAGGCTTTGCTTACGCTTCTTGATTACGGTTGGCTTTTTCAACTAAGCCCGATAGACCTTGGCGACGTGCCAGCTCGTCCAGTACCACTTGCGGATCAAGGTCGAAATAACCCAACATGACAATACTGTGGAACCACAGATCGGCCACTTCATAAATCAGGTCGTGTTTATTTTCTAGCGAAGCAAGCACGGCATAATCTTTGGCAGCGATAATGCTTTCGACACTTTCCTCACCGACTTTTTCTAAAATTTTATTAATGCCTTTTTTATACAGGCTGGCAACATAAGAGTTATCTGCTTCGGCATTTTTGCGTTCTTGCATCAAATGCCCGAGATAAGCAAGCACATCAACCTGTTCACTTTGAACGTGATCATGTGCTGCAACTTTGGCAGATGCGCCATAAATCGCCGTCGGATCTTTGAGTTGGGCATCTACAATTTCCCAGCCTTGTGGCGTAAGTTTGCGATAGAAGCAAGATTCACGACCGGTATGGCAAGCAATGCCACCATGCTGTTCAATTTGTAAAATAATCACATCGGCATCGCAATCCAGACGGATTTCATGCACGGTTTGAAAGTGTCCGGACTCTTCGCCTTTATGCCAGAGTTTTTGACGTGAGCGTGAGTAATACACCGCCTGATTTTTTTCAGCTGTCAGTTGTAAGGCCTCACGATTCATCCACGCAACCATTAACACTCGACCAGTTTGATGATGTTGTGCAATGGCAGGAACAAGACCATTGGAATCAAATTTAACTTCATCTAACCAGTTTGACATGAGTGAAAATCCATTGAGTGGAAAGCAGCTAGTGTAGCGTTTGTGACTAGGGTTGGCTATGCTTGTGGGGTAAAAAATAAGTTATGTGATTTTTGCATTAGATTAATAGACAGAAGTTTATAACGTTATAAATAGTAGTTAACTCATTTATTTAAATTAAATACTTTTTCAACTGGTATGAATAGGGTGTGAATCAAATTTAGAGGTATTCAGTATTGAAGAATAATGAAAATTTAGCTTGTCGAGTGTGCGGACTTATCCAATCTGAAGCCCCATGGGGTGAGGATGGGAGTACACCTAACTTTATTATTTGTGCTTGCTGTGGTACAGAATTTGGTTATGAGGATTGCACAAAAGAATCCGTAAAAGTTCAGCGTACAAAATGGTTAAATACAGGTGCAAATTGGTGGGAACTAAAGAATAAGCCGAAGCATTGGGATATTAATGCGCAATTACAAAATATCCCAATGGATTATCAATAATTTAGACACTTTGGTAGTTCGAGATTTCAATCAAATTCTGATCAGGATCTCGTAAATAGAGCGATAAAATTTTCCCCATTGCCCCAGTTCATTCGATTGGGCCTTCAACGATATCAATATGCTGCGCTTGAAGGTGTGCCATCACTTCATTTAATGGGGTTTCTGCAATAAAACATAAATCTGCTGAACCTGCTGTCGGGCGAAGTGCTTTAGGCTCAAACTCTTTGCCCAGTTGATGAAGATTAATTTTCTGCTTGCCAAATTGCAGTGCTTTGCGGTTTTCAGCAAAGCTTATCACTTCAAAATTCAGGGCAGATTGATAAAACTGACAAGTGATTTCAATATCGGCAACGGTCAGAACCAAGTGATCTAAATGGCTAATTTTCATATATCACAGCCCTTATTTATATTCAGGTAGAGATTCAAGTTTGACACTAAAGCTATTGTCGCTTTCTGTATATTGCGCCACTTGTTGATAATCGAGTTGCTGAAACAGTCCTGTTTTTAAACCAGAAATGGTGATCGCCATTTCTTTACGGAAATACGGGATCTGATACATCCACGGAAAGGTCAGATCACGTATAGCACCCGCCCACCAATGATCTGATTGATACAGTGGCGTGAGTAGGCGGCTCAGGAACTGATAGAATTGGGTCGAAGAACGCCGTTGTTGATGATAATGTTGCCAGAGCATCGACCAGTCAATTTGCTGATGTTTTTGTGCTATTTGCAATGATTGCGAAAAGGCCCAAGCATCCAGCAAGGCCATATTCGCGCCTTGTCCCAACTGTGGACTCATGGCATGGGCTGCATCACCGATCACTCCAATTCGTCCTTGTCCAAATTGAGACATCACCACATCGCGATATTGCGCAGACAACCATTGTGGTTGATGTTGTGGATTCGACAACAGCTGTTTGAGCCATTCCGCCACATCAGGCCAGCGGTCAGACACTTGTTTTAACCATTGTTGCTTTGCGGATTCATCCTCTAAGAATGTGTGCAGTTGCTTGCTGGGCAAACTCCAAAATACACTCGACAATCGTTGCTGAGGGGCGATTGGGATTGCACCAGTAGGCAATACCCCCATCATGATTTTGGAGCGGTCATAAAACTGATGCAGAATGGCAGGATCAAGTGTTGGGCATTCAGGCACGATACTCCATGCCGCACCCCAAGGATAAGCCTGATCGACTTTCACCCATGCAGAAGGGCGTAACTGGCTGCGTGCACCATTGGCAATCAACACGGCATCAAAGCCATCATCAAATGTTTGTTGCTGCTGAATGCCGAACAGTCGAACTTCATTTTGCTGTTCTTGAATACGTTCAACACTATGACCCATTCGCCATGTCACCTGACTGGCATATTCAGCCAGTTTGTGGGTGAGCACATGACATAAGCTGGCGCGATGAATGCCGAGCCCATACAGATTGCTGCCTGCTTGATGATAGTGACTATTGACTAACAGACGTTTATTGGGAAGTTGACCTTCTAATCCTGTGACTTTTGCGCCTAGTTTTAGGGCATGCTCAAGCACGCCCAGATGTTCAAATACGGCGAGGCCAGCGGGCTGTAACAACAAACCAGCGCCGACAGGAGAAAGCTTATCCACGTGTTCAAAAATAGTGACGTGATTGCCTGCGCGTGCCAGCAAAATCGCTGTTGCTAGTCCAGCAGTTCCAGCACCCACAATGGCAAAATGAGGTATTTTCATTGTTTATTCTTTTAAAGGTTTATTAGATCAGTCAGCCTTGATCTTAACTGATCCCGATGATTTTTTTAAATGAAATCTGTTCTAGCTCAATGCCTAAGGTACGGGTCTGTAATTTTAGCAAAAGCTCAATCTGGATTATTTTGAAGGATCTTTGCCTGTGGTCATCTTGATCAGGGTACGATCTTTCTTGATCGCGTGATGATAAAGGGCCGCACCTGCATGCCCTAAAATCAGCATCCAGATCAGCCATTTCCCAAGAATTTCTTTGTGAATAAAATCAATCGGCTTCTCGAACTGTTCAAAACTTAAGCCTAAACCTTGGGTAACCCAGCTCTGGAACAATCCAGTCTGTTCAAATTTGGGAATCTCAAACAAAAAGAAAAACTCTGTATTGACGCCTGTACCCAAGTAGCCTGTAAGCGGTGCAATGATCATGATGGCATACAGGGCAAAATGTGCTGCATGTGCAGCAAATGTTGCGAGCGGACTGGCAGGTTCTAATTTGGGTTGCGGATTGCTTAGCCGCCAGAGGATTCGGAGACTAATAATCACGGCAATGCTGATACCGACAGAAAGATGCAGCTGCAAAGCCGTCCAGTTCTCGGGTGTACCTTTTTCGGTAAACCAGTGTCGGTAATAAACACTGCAATAGGCACATAAAAAGAGCAGTGCTGTGCTCCAATGCAACCATTTTGCAATCGAGCCATAGTTATCCCTACTATTTTTTAAACTCATGCTGTTCTTCCTTTAAAAGCTGTGCGGATACATTTCAATGCTTAGCCGATGATGAGCGATCTGCTCAAGGATGAAAAGTTTTTAGCTAATAATGGCCTGAGTTGGATTTAGATATTGCCTAAAGTGTGACAACTGGGCTGGGATTCTTAGATGAGGTCGGTGCGGTGAATATGTCGATCAATTGGATTGTTCTGCCAAATAAAAAGGCCGTATCAATCGATACAGCCTTTGATTCGGGATCTAGGTTTTATTTGGCAATACGCCACAGGGCAATCAAACTACTCAGTACAATCAGAATAACCGAGATAAACCATGGGCTGATAATGGCAATTGTGAGCAAGATCAGCAGGGTACTGCCAAACATCCAGCTACGACGTTGTTGCTGTTGCATTTGTAAACGCATTTGCTGAATTTCACGGAGCTGTTTATCGTGCCATGCAGATTGGTTTTTCAAACCATTTAAGCTGTCAATTAACAGGCTTGGAATATCTTGAGCACCCAATAATAGGTCCGGAATTTGTTGTCCCAGTTCTTTCATGTTTTTGACTGGGTTCATATTGGCCTTGACCCATTCGGTTAGAATCGGTTTCGCCAGTTTCCAGATATCCAGTTGTGGGTAGAGGTCGGTACCTAAGCCTTCAACATGCACCAGTGTTTTCAGTAACAGCATCAGTTGCGGCGGAATTTCCAAATGGAAACGGCGGGCAATATCCATCACCTGAATCAAAATACCGGCGAAATCCAGTTGATCCATTGGTTTGGAAACCATTGGGCCAACCGTACGGCGCATCTCGCGTGACAAGGCATCTTGATCAGTACCCGGTGGAATCCAGCCAGCTTGATGCACGATTTGAATCAACTGCATAAAGTTGCTGTTCATCACCGCGAGTAGCATCCGTGCAACCGTCATCTGATCATGCTTCGACAGTTCGCCCATAATGGCGCAGTCTAAGGCGATAAAACGTGGATTGCTTGGATTAATGGTCTCGACAAAGACATTTCCTGGATGCATATCGGCATGGAAAAAGTTGTCACGGAACACTTGGGTGAAGAAAATGGTTAAGCCTTTTTCTGCCAGATCCGCACGATCCATACCTAAACGATCAAAAGTGGCCGTATCTGAAATAGGAACGCCAGTAATGCGTTCCGCCACCATCACATCTTTACTGTCCATATACACTTCAGGCACATACATCATGCTTGAACCTGTAAAGTAGTGGCGCATACGACGGGTATTATCGGCTTCTAAGCTCAGATCCAGTTCATTTAAAATGATGTGGCGGTAATCTTGGATAATTTCCGAGAGATGCAGGGCACGCGCTGCTTCTAAACGGTTTTCCAGCCAGTCGCCTAGCCACGTCAGAATTTCGAAGTCTTGTAAAATCTGATGACGAATATCTGGGCGAGTGACTTTTACCACCACTTCACGGCCATCATGCAAAGCCGCGGTGTGGACCTGAGCAATCGATGCGGCTGCAAGTGGCTGTTCATCAAAGCGAGAAAACAGGGTACTGACATCTGCTTTCAGTGATTCTTGAATACGTTGCTTGGCCAGTTGGGTATCATAGGGTTTGACACGGTCTTGCAATAACACCAGTTGGGATAGCACTTCAGGTGGAATCAAATCACGGCGTGTAGACAGCAATTGTCCTAACTTAATTGCCAATGGCCCCATATCCTCTAAGGCTTGCTTAAGCTTCAGCGGATTTTTCTTCTCACGACTTGACCATGCCGCAGGATGCATTTTAATGATGTTTAATGCATGACGTGCTTTTACTGGCAATTCTTCCGCAGGGAACAAGGTATCAAGGCGATAGTGTGCAGCAATACGCCAGAGTTCGAGTAACCGTGTAACATGCGGAATCATATAAAGTCTTACCTAGTCTTGTGTGGGCTTTGAGGGATTGAATTGAGCATTGAGCTGTTGCAGCTTGGCTGCCAAACGGTCAATTTCTTGGTTCAGTTGACGTGTCTCGCGATTGAGATCATCCATTTGCCAGCGTGGAGCAAATAAACCGCTATCTTCTTTTAAGGCATCTTCAACAAAAAATAAATGGCTTTGTAGTGAGCGTTTCAGTTGTTGTGGTGCAAGCTGAATTTTACCGAGTTCATGGGCCAGCTGTGGACCAATCCAAGGGGATAAATGCGCTGCCAGATCAGGCTCGGCCTGCTGCATAATTTTTTGAATCTCCTGCAAGAGGTGGTAATCACCTTGCAAGGGAATATTGCCAATCTGATCCATGTCACTGAGCAATAATTTAATCAGCTCAACGCTATTTTCAACATGTAGGGTTGCGGTTGCATCCGTTACTTTATGTTGGGGATCAAAGGGACGTTGTTCAAAAATAGACGGGCTGTGACTGTGTCCAGTCACGGTCGGTTCGAGGCGAACTCTATTTTCATCAAAAAACACATCAACCGAGAGTTGAGGACTATCGATCACAACCCGTAATAATTGACCTTGCAGTTGGTTGAGCTGAATGCGGGTAATCGCATCCAGATCAATCACATGATGAATGATACGTTCGACTGCACCGAGTGCTAAAATCGACCACATATCTGAGAACCTTAAAGTTTGAATCCACGGTGAACCGCAACAATACCACCCGTTAAGTTATGGTAGTCGCAGCTTTGAAAGCCTGCATTTTCCATCATGCCTTTGAGGGTACGTTGGTCTGGGTGCATGCGAATTGATTCGGCAAGGTATTTATAGCTTTCCGAATCATTGGCCACCAATTTACCCATAATCGGCAATGCCGTGAATGAGTAAAGATCGTAGAGTTTTGAAAATGGTTCAAATACAGGTTTAGAAAATTCGAGAATCAGTAAACGGCCACCTGGTTTCAAGACACGGTACATCGCTTGCAGTGCCGCATCTTTATCGGTCACGTTACGCAAACCAAAGCTGATCGTCACTAAATCAAAACTATTATCGGCAAATGGCTCAAGCGTTTCTGCATTGGCAAGCACAAAATCCACATTGGTACAGCCGGCATCGATTAGACGATCACGACCCACATTTAACATAGATTCGTTAATGTCGGACAATACGACATGACCTTGAGGGCCAACTTCACGGCTAAAGACTTTGGCCAAATCACCAGTACCGCCCGCGATATCAAGCACATGTTGTCCGCGACGTACGCCAGACATATTAATCGCAAAGCGTTTCCATAGACGATGAATACCGAATGACATCAAGTCATTCATGATGTCGTATTTGCTGGCAACTGAATGGAAAACCTCTGCAACTTTCTGTGCTTTATCATCACTGTTTACGGTTTGAAAACCAAAGTGAGTTGTTTCGCCTACATTACCCGTATTGGCTCCGCGCGGCAGATTGTATTTGGGGATTGATGCGGTTGAGGTCGCTGTGGTGCCTTGTTGTAAAGACTGCTGCTGACCTTGTGGCGTGCCTTGAGGAAGCGGTGAGCTTAAGAATGGACTGACTTTGTCTGAACTTGGATTTTGCTCAACTTCTGGGGTAGGCTGTTGGTTTTCGTTAGACATTGTTTTCTCCTAAACTTTCGCTCTAGCGGCACGAATCAGCAAGCATGATGACAGATTTTGTATCTTTTTACAGGCTTTCACATGTAATTGATATGAATAATATACAGAAAGTCACTTTCTCAAAAGGGTTTTAATTTTTCTTAAGATTTGAAAAGTCTCATTTTTCTGCTTCAGCCATGGATCTCATGACTGAAGCATGCCCAGATCCCGTTTAGTCTTGAAAAGGATGAGGATGTCCACTATGCACCTTTTCAATAATTTCACGTTCTTTTTCGGTGAAAGTACTGATAAAGGTTGCTGCCGATTTCAACGGTTTCATGGCAGCAAAGCCTTCCTGAATAAACTCATACATTTGTTCGAATTGATATTTATGTGCAATCCCTTTACACATTTTAAATGCGGCATACATCATGGTGGAACGCATATATTTATCAAGGGTCAGACCTAATTCATCCAGCAGTTGAAGTTGCTCATACCGAGCCTCACCTTGATCCAGCTTGATTAGGGTTTGACGCATGATCTCATCTGTTAATGGGGTTTCAAGTGGATAATCTTCTAACAGTTGTATGGCCACTTGCTCGTCCAGTTGCGTTGCCAGAACAGCTAAACTGACCGATTTAGTCCCTGTCTTGATGGCATTTTCAGGCAGAAGGCTCTCCGCTTTGTGTGCGTATTTGAGCAGCCGTTCGATTTGTTGCGCCATAGCATCAAAATCTGGACCGCCGTATAAACGGTTTAAGAAATACGCCGACATCAGCTGATTCTTGGGTTCAGCAAAAAATGCTGCATGTGTCTGTGCAATCCGTACTTTCATCCATGCTTGGACTTCATGCAATCTCTGGGCAATCGCTGGATTCTGGTGGTAATTCAGTGTTTGATATTGTAATAAAAGATGATCAAATGCAGCGAGTTTTGACATGTTCGAACTCAAAGAAAATAAAACCATAAAAGCATAGGCTGCATCATAACGGAGAACCATGACAGCATAAACTCTAAATGTTTAATCATCGGTCACTACGGCAGTCATCTGATGACATTCTACATAAACTGTACACGGGGTGGCCTTTGATCGGCAGCAGTTTTGACTATACTGATTTTAAATATTAAGAATGAATCATTTAGAGCAGAACATGAGTATACAACAACCGACATTTGAATTACGTGATGAGGATGAGCTGTCTTTAGAACTCATTGAAGCCCAATATGCACTCAAACAAAGTCGCGATAAAAAAAATGCCAAAAGTGTTTTGGTCTTGGTCAGTGGGATTGAACTGGCGGGCAAAGGCGAAGCAGTCAAGCAATTACGTGAATGGCTCGATCCACGCTATTTAAGAGTGAAAGCGGATGCACCACAGCTGTTGTCCAACAATCAAACCTTTTGGCAATCTTATAGCCGTTTTATCCCCGCAGAAGGGCAAATCGTGGTGATGTTTGGTAATTGGTATAGCGACCTACTCACGACGGCGATGCATGTCTCCAAACCATTGGATGAGAACTTGTTTGATGCCTATGTGGAGCAGATGCGGGCTTTTGAGCATGATCTGCAAAATAATCATGTTCATATAGTCAAAGTCTGGTTTGATTTGTCGTGGAAGTCTCTGCAAAAGCGTTTGGATGAAATCGATGCTTCGGAACAACGTTGGCATAAACTCCATGGCCTGGATTGGCGTAATAAAAAACAATACGATAGCTTGCAAGGCTTAAGCCAACGCTTTACCGATGACTGGTTTATGATTGATGGCGAAGATGGCAAGCTGCGTGATCAATCTTTTGCTCAATATTTGCTGCAAACCTTGCGAGAGTTGCCTGAACATCAAACTAAAGTGACGCAGAAATGGCAGCAGGCTGCGATTCCCAAAGCATTACTTGCACCTGCGCAAGCCAGTTTAGAAAAAGAGGATTATAAAGATGAGTTGCGTAAGCTGACCAAGAAAGTTGCAGACACGCTGCGTTATGATGAGCGCAAAGTGGTGATCGCGTTTGAAGGCATGGATGCGGCAGGAAAAGGCGGCGCGATTAAACGGATCGTGAAAAAGCTTGATCCAAGAGAATACGAAATTCATACCATTGCAGCACCTGAGCGCTATGAATTACGGCGTCCTTATTTATGGCGTTTCTGGAGCAAATTGACTGACAGTGGCAAGATCACCATTTTTGACCGCACGTGGTATGGACGCGTATTGGTTGAACGGATTGAGGGTTTTGCCTCTACTGTAGAATGGCAACGCGCCTATAATGAGATTAACCGTTTTGAAGAAAATCTGGTGGATAGTCAGACGGTGCTTGTCAAAATTTGGCTGGCGATTAGTAAAGACGAGCAGGCACTTCGCTTTAAGGCACGTGAACAAACACCACATAAACGTTTTAAAATCACAGAGGAAGACTGGCGTAATCGTGAGAAATGGGATGATTATCTCAAGGCAGCAGCGGATATGTTTGAACGGACCGATACCGATTATGCACCGTGGTATGTGATTGCGACCGATGATAAGTATTCAGCGCGGATTGAAGTATTAAAGGCCATCTTAAAACAGTTGAAGGCGGACTAATCCACCTTCTCGTTAAGTTCAATTAAATTAATTGTTATTCGCCAATTGTGCTTTATAGCTGCGATGCTGTCGGAATACGATCAGTGTCGCGATTAAACTGGTGATTGCGGCGAACATCAGCCAGAAAGCAGGCATGCTCTTATTGCCTGAAGTCTGCACCAGATAGGTTGCAATCATCGGGGTGAGTCCACCAAAAATGGAAGTGGCAAAGCTATAGGCAACAGAGAAGCCCGCAATTCGCACTGAGCTCGGCATCATTTCTGCCAATGAAACCACCAGTGCGCCGTTATAGAAGCTATAAAGTAGCGAGAACCATAACAACACCATCAGCATATGCGACAAGCTAATGGTATGTGTCAGCCAAGTCAGCAGAGGATAGGCACTGATAAAAATTAAGACTGTGGTGATGATTAAAAGCGGTTTTCGGCCGAATTTATCGGAAAGATGTCCGCCCAGGGGTAACAGGATAAAGTTACTCACACCCACCATAATTGTGGCAATCAAACTTTCTGCACGGGTTAGATTCAAGACCTCTTTGCCGTAGGTTGGGGTATAGACGGTAATGAAATAAAACATGGTGGTGGTGGTCGCAACCATACACACACCCGCCAACACAATTTTCCAGTTTGCTGCTAAAGTCGCAAGAATTTGCTGTGTGCTGGGATGCTCTTTACGGGAAGCGAAGGCTTCGGTTTCAGCCAAAGATTTACGCAACCAGAAAATGAAGGGGATAATGGCACAGCCCACAAAGAATGGAATCCGCCATGCCCATGCATCGACCTGAGCTTTGGTGAAAATCACACTGACGAGATAACCCAAGATTGCAGCAAAAATGACGGCGACTTGCTGACTGGCAGATTGCCAACTGGTAATAAAGCCACGGTTATGCGGTTCGGCTATTTCTGCTAAATAGACTGAAACGCCACCCAGCTCGACCCCCGCGGAAAAACCTTGTGCAAGGCGTCCAACGAAAATAAGCACGGTTGCGGCAAAGCCAATACTGGCATAACTTGGAGTAAAGGCAATGATTAACGAACCGAAAGCCATGATACTTAATGTCACCATCAGGCCACGGCGACGACCAATCCGATCTACATAAGGGCCAAGCACCAAAGCTCCGATCGGGCGCATCAGAAAGCTGACTGCGAACACGAGAAAGGTTTTCATTAATGCTGCGTAGCTGCTGTCCGAATGGAAAAAGGTTTCACCTATGGCTTGTGCATAGAGACCGAATAAGAAGAAGTCGTATTGTTCAAGGAAGTTCCCGCTGGTCACGTTAAAAATTGAACGGACCCGAGAAGGGGATTGGCTATTTGGCACAATGACGCTCCATCATCTATTGATCATCAAGATGTGGAGAATAAAAATACAATCTTTATGAAAGCTTAAAAAATTAAGTGAATCTTAACGTATTTGTGTGGTTTTTTTATTGATCTGTTATTGCACTGTAAGCATGGATCTATATCAAAAATAGCGACCGAGATTCTAGGCATGAAAACGGCTCGGGTAAATGCGCTTGAAGCTCCGAGTCAATCATTAAAAAAGAAAAGGTGTTTCATACAAACACCTTTCATTAGTGCTTAAGCGACAATGGTACTGCGGCTTTTTTGCTGAATCTGTTTGGCCAGGTTATAGCAATCTTGCACATGCGCTTCAGTAATTTTACGCATCATGAAATAGCCTAGACTGGCCGCGACCAGTTGCCCACCTAAAGGAATAAATTTAGTCACCTGTTTGGTGGCAATTTTAGTGAAAAAGCCATTAAAAGATGCCTTCATTGCAGTACGTGCCACCACAAAGCCAGAGAACTCAAAGCCACGCTTACGCAGTTCATCCCAATGGATTTTCTTGGTTTCAGGATCATAAACACTGATATGTTCAGGTGCGAGACCGAAGCGGGCATTAATATAGGGAATAATCTGGGTCAGCATGCCTAAATCGACCACAACATCAAAAAATGGAATCGGTACAATTGCAGCACCCGCTGACCAGTAGGCACGCTTTTTAGACAGTTCTAAACATTCTTCTCGAATCTGATCCAAGTTTAAATTTGGATCAATGGAATCAGGAATTTTATCGATTTTCATAAAGTTATACCTAAGCTCTGTCCCTTGATAGTACATTCAATCGTATTGAATGGTGAATTTCAAAACAATTTTTTATTGGATTGTGTATTTAACGTGACTTCGTGATATGAAGCTGAATGTTGTATAGTGACTATTATGAACGTTTTTGTACCAAAAAATGATCGCTTTTTGATGAGGTTATATTAATACATGGGTATTCATGTTATTCAAAGTCAACGCCTTGATGTGCTTGTTCAAGGTGTGATGGCATCAATTACCCAGCCCAGTAACTCACCCTTTCAGGTGTTTAGAACCCAGCATTTTATTGTGCCGAGTCCAGCACAAGAACAATGGCTGACCCAGAAAATTGCTGAACAGCAGGGCATGACCGCGAATTATCAGTTTCACCAGCGTATCCGTGGCTTTCAATGGTATGCCTATCAGCAAGTCCTCGAAAATAAAGAACAAGTCCGTAAAGCCAATATTCCGCGCTTGATTTTGAAATGGCGTATCCATCAAGCCTTACAGCCTTTTATTCGAGCAGATCAGATCAACCTGCCAGTCGATCATCCGTTGTATTCAATTGTGCAGCGGATTTATGCCAGTGCCGATCAATTACAGCAAGGCACAGAAAAACAGCTTAAAAAGCAAAGTATGCTGTACTGGGTCGCCGAGCAGGTTTCACAATTGTTTAATCATTACATGGTTTATCGGGGGCACTGTCAAAAGGCATGCCAAGGCCAATGTCAGTGTGCAGGCAACTGGTTATCGGCATGGGGACAAAACAAAGCACTCGATATCGAAAATTTAATCTCTCAGACCGACCAGCAAACCTCGGCATTTACGTTGCAACAAACTGAACAGCTGGAAGCCTGGCAGCGCTGGTTATGGCAAAACTATTTCCATGATGATTTTGTTGAAATACAAGGGATTGATGCAGATTTCTGGCATCTGTTAGACAACGACCAGACCCGATCACAGGCATTGGCACAACTTCCCAATCAAGTGATTGTCTTCACCTTGTTGGATTTGCCACCGAGCCAGTTACAGTTTTTACGGCGCTTGGGGCAGTATCTCGATGTGGTGATTTTGCACTATAACCCTTCACAAGAATACTGGGCCGACAGTGTCGATCCCTTGTGGAAGCAACGATATGACTTAGGGGTAAAAGAGCGTTTTATTGCTAAAAATCCCAAGGCAACAGATGCAGAAATTGCCGCATTCTTTGACAGTTTTAGTTTAGGCTTTAATGCTTTAAATCGTGAATCTCGACATCCTTTATTGACCCGTTTGGGTAAACAGGCACGTGATAACTTCTCATTGTTGTCACAGCTTGCAACGGGCGAAGAAGGAAAATGGGTCGATGCTTTTGAGGACTACTTTCCTGAGACCTTACTGGGCAAAATCCAGTCGGATATTTTCTATCTTGTGGAACCAGTTGCGGCAGAATATGCCTTGGCTGCAGACGATGCCTCGATCCAGATTCATGTCTGTCATTCCAGTTTGCGCCAGTTGGAAGTGTTAAAAGAACAATTGCTACACTGGCTTTCCCAATCAGACACCACACCACGCCGCCCCAGTGATATTTTGATTCTGACGCCGAATCTGGCGGAACTGGAACCGCTGATTCGCAGCGTTTTTCCTGCCGTTGCCAATGATCATGAGGTGTTTTTGCCTGTGAAAATTGCAGGCGTGGCACAGTTAGATGCGTTAAATGCCTGGCGTTCCGTTTTGGGACGGATGCAATTGACACAAGCTCGCTTTACTCAGGATGACTTTGCCGACTGGCTCAATCTTTCCGCAACGCAACAGCGTTACGGACTGGACTATAGTCAGGCACAGCGGATTCTGAGCTTACTGAATGAGGCTGGCTTTAAGCGTGGTCTGGACGAGCAACATCTCAAACAAGGCTTGAGTGCTGACGATCAGGACTATCGTTATAGCTTTAAGTTCGCCTTGGATCGCTTGGCTTTGGGAGTCGCCGTACCTGCACATGTGATGGTACAGCAGACCTTAAGTTATGCCTTGGTACAACCAAGTGATTTTGAGCTGATTGGCATCTTGATTCAAATCTATCAGGATTTATCGGCTCGGCGACACTGGCTGCGGGCCCATGAACAAGGACAGCGCTTGCCGGTAGAAGCATGGTTAAAGCGGATTAAGGCCGATGTTCAAGAGTTTGAACAAGCCGAGATTGTGGCATTAAAAACGGTTCGGGAAATCATCCAGAAACAAGAACGGATGCTAACCTTGGCCAGTTATTACGAAGATGAAGAAACCCAATTACGTCAGATTTCGTTGCCTTTACCCTATATTATTGAAGAAATTCAACGCACCTTGGAAAGCCAGTCTGCACAGGTTGAACCGACTGGGCAAATTACCTTTAGCCAGATTGGTCAGATTCGGCCGTTGCCTTATCGTTTAATTGTCTTGTTGAATCTGGATACAGGTAAATTTCCAAATCGCGACAGTCATATTCCCTTTGATTTGATGGATGTATTACGTCAACAATTAGGGGATCGTTCCCGTCTGGAAGATGATCAAGGTGCATTTCTAGATGCCGTGCTGCTGGCGCAAGAACAACTCTGGCTGTTCTATAATGGTTTTGATATCAATGATGGTGAGGTGAGAGAACCATCGAGCGTGCTGCAAAATTTCCGTGATCATTTGGCACTTATTGTGGGGACTTCAGCAGAAATACAATATGCGGATCATGTAGAAATGCAGAAGATCGCGCCAGCACAGCTGTACCCACTTTATCACCTGCATCCGTTGCAGCCATTTGATCCACTCGGGTTCGTGGCGGAATCCAAGTCGATTCGTTACCAAAATCACTGGTTCCATGTGGCATCGCAGATTCAGCAGCCCAAAGGGGAGCGACAGGCATGGGTGGATCGGGCTTATCCTATTGAGCAGGATGAAATGACCATTCTGGAAAGTCAGCAATGGATTCAGGATGTGACATTCCCTGCACGGTTGTATTTAAAAACACTGGGTGTGGAAAATCTGAGTGCCACGGAGTTGGTGGATCAAAGTGAGCCTTTATTACTCGATGGATTAGGTAAATACGCCATTCGCCACTTTTTACAACAACAAGATGAACAGATATCACCAAGCGTCTTGCAAGATCAGTTGCCTGTGGGCAAGGTGCAACATAGTGCATGGCAACAGAGCCGTCTCGAACAGCAACGATTAATGGAGCGCTTACAGCAATACGCCGCTGCACCGACAGCAACTACGCAACGGGTTTGGCGCGTGTCGAAACAGTTACAGATTGCTTGCGTGACGCCTAAACAATTGGCTCAGGACTGGGTCAGTCTGGATGCATCCAGCGCGCGCGCCAAGCGTCTCGCCAAAGTCTGGCTGGAATATTTATTGTGGCTGGCTGTATTGAACAGTGAGACAGCAACTGAAAAACGCCGTATTGTGGTGTTTAGTGATCATACCGTGATTTGTGAAGGGCTAAGTTCTGCGCAGGCACAGACTTATTTACGGGCATGGTTGCAGCTTTGGCAAGATGCCCAACAGCAACCAGTGGTCTTACCAGCAGCTTTGTTATTAAAGCCTCTGGAAAA
The DNA here is from genome assembly GCF_000876115.1 of Acinetobacter sp. NBRC 110496. Lineage (NCBI taxonomy): Bacteria > Pseudomonadati > Pseudomonadota > Gammaproteobacteria > Moraxellales > Moraxellaceae > Acinetobacter > Acinetobacter sp. NBRC 110496. Next base: position 132,631 of record NZ_BBTF01000003.1, on the reverse strand, counting down.
AGCGAAACAGCATGAATGGGTGGAACTGGATTCCAAGCAAATACTGGTTGAAGAGAGTCAAATACAAATCTTGAAGGACTGGAATGACACGGGGGATTTTTCAGGCTTTGATATGACCCAGAATGAAGCGTGTAAGTTGCATCGGGATTGGCAGTTTATTTTGCAAGAGCAAGATGCCGCAGCATTATTACACTATGCCTGCGATCATTATGCGTATGCACTGTATCAACCTATTTTTGAATTTTTACGGGTGGAGTAAGACATGAACGCATCACATCCAGTGTCTTATCAGCCGATTCGTGATATTCAATTTGAAGGTTTACATCTGATTGAAGCCTCAGCAGGGACAGGAAAAACCTATACCTTGTCCAGTTTGATGGTACGGATTTTTCTAGAAAAGTATTTACCCAATCAGGTGATAGCAACCACCTTTACCCGTGCTGCTGCGGCCGAGTTAAAAAGCCGTATTCGTTTACGTCTGGTTGAGGTTCAGCAGTTTCTGGAACCATTACGCAGCGTCTTGGAAACAGATATTCATACGCTGGCGGAGCAAGAAGCCGATCCACTCAAACAACAGATTTTACACAGCTTTGCGCCTCGTATTGCGTATGCCTGTGAACGTTTAAAACTGGTGATTGATCAGTTAGATGAGTTATTTGTTGGGACTCTAGACAGTTTTAGCCAGAAACTATTAAGGGAATTTGCTTTCGAAAGCGGCAAAATTGAAGCGGCGCAAATCACGGATGATGCCAAAAGCTATACCCGCCAACTGATTCATGATGTGTTACGTGAATGGATCCAGTCACAGCCGCAAGCCGTGATTGATACATTGTATCTGGTGGGGGGGCTGAAAAGTGTCGATCATTTTGTCTCGATGGTGGAAAGCTCGCTGAACTTTAGTTCGGCTCAGTTTAAATTGCCGGCCATGCCTGAAATTGAGCTGGCTCAGTCTCAACAATGGCAGCAGCAAGCGCAACAGATTGAACTGGAGCAATTCGCAGACTATTTTCAGTTGGATGGGGCTTATTACACCTTTATTAATGGGACTTCTTTTCGTAACAATGCCTTTAATCGCTTGTTCTGTGAATCGATTCCTTTGCTCTTGAACGCTTTAGCAGAACAAGAGAACAGTCAGGTATTTGATGCCTATTTTGCCGATGCACGTGAAGCTGTTTTTAAATTTTTAGATAAATTCGAGCAGCAAAAGATTTTTAAAAAATGCCCTGTTGAAGTTAGTGAAGGCTTTTATCAACATCCGATGCTGCTGCAACTGAGCGCACTGTTTCAGGAGCTTCAAAACACCCAGCAGCAATTTGAGCAACTGCAGGTTTATCTCAAAGCTTATCTATGTACTGAGGTTAAAAAAAGACTGCCGCAAGTGTTGCAGCAAAAAGGCGAAACCACATTCGCCCAACAAATAAAAACGTTGTCTGAGGCACTGAAAGGTGAGCAGGGACAACGTTTTGCAGTATTTGTACAAGCGCGCTATCCCTTAATTTTGGTCGATGAATTTCAGGATACCAACCAAGATCAAGATGATATGTTGGCCAGTATTTGGCGACATCCGCAACGCTATCAAAAAGGTTGCATGATTATGGTTGGAGATCGGAAACAGGCGATTTATGGTTTCCGTGGCGGCGATATGCTGACCTTCCTGAATGCCCATCAAGATATTATGGCGAAACAGGGGCGTGAGTATAAATTGATCCATAACCATCGTTCGGTAAAAGAACTGGTTGAAGTCATCGATATTCTGTTTCAGCGACAAGTCGATTTTGGCGAGCAGGTCAGATATGACCCGATTCAGGCAGGCTCACGTCCACATCCTGCCTTGATTGAAAATGATCAGCTCAATCCTGCCCCTTTACGTTGGTTACAGCTGCAAGACGGTAATGAGCAAGCCACTCAGGTGGCTTGGAAAATTCAGACCTTGTTGAATCAGGCTGCTTTGCAGCAATTGTATTTGGACGGTGAGCGTCGCCAAGCCATTTGTGAAGATGATATTGCGGTACTTTCCCGTAGCCATCGCCAGTTGGATGAAGTGCAATATATGCTGGAGCGCTTGGGGATTCGGGTTAATCGTCCATCAAAACGTAGTGTTTTCGATTCAGCAATTGCGCAGGATGTAGCAGCCTTATTCACGGCGATCCTTCATCCTTATGATGAAGCCAAACTCAAACGTGCTTTACTCAGTCGTTTATTCGGCTATGATCTCAGCCGTTTACTGGCACTGGAACAGAGTCCTGAAGGTCTGAGTCATTACATTCAACAATTTGATGACATTCGTGAAATGTGGCTTAGTCAAGGTTTCTTGACCGCATGGCAGCGTTGTCTGAATCAATTTGGGATCTGGCAGCAATTGGTGGCAACCCAAAGTAAAGACAATGAGCGGGCCGTCGTAAATTTACGCCATCTGACTGATCTTTTGAGTCAGCACAGCGAGCATGTACAGGGCATCCAAAACTTGTATCACTGGTATTTAAAACAACTACATGCACCGAGTGATCGAGAGTGGGAGCTTGAACATAAGCTGTCCAGTGAAGCGGGGGTGCAGTTGATGACCATCCACCAGTCCAAGGGGCTGGAATATAAAATCGTATTTTTGTTAGGAGCGAATAAAGCCTTTTCTGAAATGCAGAAGACGTTAAACTTTTCCACCACAGAAGTACAAAATCCTGAGACGGGACAGAGCAGGATGCAGCGTGTTGTTGCAGTGGCAGATAAAAACTTTTTGCAACCAATCGAGATTGATCAACATCAACAGCGTGCTTTAGCAGAGCAAAACCGCTTATGGTATGTAGCGCTGACCCGCGCCAGTCATCGCGTCTATGCGGTCTTTGAACCAGAGAAAGGGGAAAAGAATAAACTTTCAGGCCTCGCCTTCTGGAAGAATCAGGGGGAAAGCTTCCATCATGCCTATAGTGCAGATGAGTTGCCTGTACTAGAACGCCCTCAAGCGCAACATCTGCAACAGCATCCACAGCAGCTGCAGTTACGAGCGCTGGAGTTACCTGAACAACGTTTCTATGCACGCGCCAAGACCAGCTTTAGTTATCTGGCACAACATTTAAAACACAAGGCCAATCGTGTCGATCGGCTGGCCAATATCAATTCTGATTTTGAACAAGCAGAGGATGAGTTAAATCTGCTTGCGGTTGAAACGGCATCCGCAGCGCAACCGATTGCTTGGATTAAACAGCATTTTCCTAAAGGAACCTTGGCAGGAAATTTTCTGCATGAAATCTTTGAACAGATTGATTTTCAACGCGCTGAGACATGGGTTGAGGAAATCCGTCGCCGTTTTAAAAACACCTATCAAAGTCTATGGTTGGAGTTGCTTGAGCAATATCAACAGCAGTTTCCTGAACAACAAAATGCAGAACAGCAACTCTATCAATGGATTGCTGAATGGTTGGCTGAGGTATTGATCACACCACTGGATCAAGGCTTTCAACTCAAGCAATTAACCAGCGGCCAATATCTATCTGAATGTCCTTTCTATTTGGCCTTATCTGATCGGGTGTTGGCAATGCAGCGTGTGCAGCAGTTGTTTGAGGAATATGGCATCGAGATGCCTGAATTACTCGAAGCTAAATCGGCTCGCTACTTGAATGGCTCAATTGATTTGGTCTACTTTGATGGTCAGCGTTACCATATTGCCGATTATAAAAGTAATTATTTGGGCACAGCACAAAGTGATTATCAGCAAGCACAGATTGCCGAGAGCATGTCACTATCCAGTTATTGGCTGCAAGCGGCCTTATATTTGGTGGCCTTGCATCGCTATCTTGGGGTGAAGCTACAGGATTATGATATGCAGCAACATTTGGGTGGCGCTTCCTATCTGTATTTAAGAGGCATGAATGGACAGCCACAGCAAGGCTGCCTGTATTGGAAACCTGCGGACGAATTTATCCTGCGTTTGGATGCAATTCTGGGATATTTCTCTGAAGATAAAGCTGGGAAAATGGTGTAGATAAAGTGTGTGATTTTAAATTAAACAAAAGCTTATCATGTGGATAAGTGTGTTTATAACCTTGTGGACAAGCGTGTGGGTAAGTTTGAGGATAACTCTGTGGACAAGCTAAATGGTCAACAACCAGAGCAAATAACCTGGTTGAATATGTGGAGCAACTACCTCACACAAGCCCCATTTTCTCAGTCTGCTCAAACAGTTAGCGCTGCACAAATATTACAGCAACTGATTGAAGCCAGTTTGCAAGGGGATAGTTGTATTGCGCTTGATCCGACACAGCTGGAAGCCTTGGGTGATTTAGCCGTTTCTAGCGAAATCGCAACGACGCAAGTCGCCCCATGTGTCTATGATCAGCAGGGCTTGGCATTATACCGATATTGGCATCTAGAGCAACGCCTCGCACAGCAGATTTGTCGATTAAAGCGACAAACGATTCAACAGATCAATACATCAGATTTTCAGGATTTACTCAGTGATCCACATCAGCAAGCTGCGCTTAAAATGGTATTACAGCAATGGTTCAGCCTGATTACTGGGGGGCCGGGGACAGGGAAAACCTATACCTTGGCCCGTATTATTGCGGCGTTGAACCAGATTATTCCAGATATTCGTATTGCCATGGCTGCACCCACAGGGAAAGCGGCACAACGGATGCAAGAAGCCTTACAAAACTCATTCAATGATCCAAAACTGTTGCAATCAGGTCTGATCACGGACGAGTTGCGTCATCAAAATACTCAGACCTTGCATCGACTGTTGGGGATGGGCAATCGGCAGATTCCGCGCTTTAATCAAAAGCAACCTTTACCCTATGATGTCGTTGTCGTTGATGAAGCCTCAATGCTGGATCTCAGTCTGGCGACGGCATTATTTGAAGCGATTCCTGAAGGATGCCGGATCATTTTGTTGGGGGATGCCAATCAATTGGCTTCAGTTGATGTCGGATCGGTTTTAGCTGATTTACAGCAAGTCCCCGCTTTGACTGAAAACAGAGTACAGTTGCAGACCAGCCGTCGTTTTGCAGGTGATGCCAAAATTGGTCAATTGGCACGTTTTATTCAGGCACAACAGGATGCAACTGAACCTGATTCAGTGCTTTCGAAACTAGAACATGAGATTGTCAACGCCGCACCTTTAGGCGCAATTCACTTAAATCCAGAGATGCCAGATCTGATTCAGCTGGAATATTTAGCCGAGTCGCAGCAGATCGAGATGGAACCCTATCAGCAAAAACTGATGTATGGTTTCCAAGGCTATGTGGCTGCCTTAAAACATTATCTACAGGCCGATGAGCCTGAAGATCAGATTCAACCAGTTATACATGCTTTCGATGATTATCGAATCTTGACGGCAGTGCGACATGGTCAATTGGGTCTGGAACAACTTAATCGTTTTGCTGAGCAGTGGCTAAATCAGCAGTTGAAGCAAATCGCAGTCGGGGATTGGTATGTTGGCCGCCCCGTGATGATGACCTATAACGACTATCAACTGGGGATTTCCAATGGGGATATTGGGATCTGTTTTAAACATCGCACTCAGCCACAGCAATTCGAAGTGTTTTTCCCGAGCTTGAACAAGTGGATCGCCGCTCACCGGCTACCACGAAGCATGCAAACTGCTTTTGTGTTAACCATCCATAAATCACAAGGTTCTGAATTTACCCATACTGCAATCGTATTGGATGCACATGCAGAAAAATTATTGAGTCAGGAGTTAATTTACACTGCAGTAACCCGAGCCAAGAAAGTTGTGAGTATTTTGGCGGATCGGGGGGCATTACATCAGGCACTGACCATTCGGACAGTGCGCCGAAGTGGTTTAGTGCAAAAGATCAATTTGAGCAGATTGTGAACTTAAGCTTCAGAATTCACTCTTTTGTAAGTAAAAGCTTACAAAGATTCGAGATATTGTCGCTAGAGCAGGCACACGGTTTTTGAGATTATGTACACACAAAGAGCCTAGCATGGAAAGCTAGGTAAATCGCAAAAATATAACAATAACGTCGTATGACAGCGAACTTACAGTGAAGTAAGTGATAAGAGAGGAAACTTACAGCCGCTAAGCCTTGTAGTTTTGGGAGAGACTACAGGGCTTTTTTATTTTTACATCAAAATTCACTATAGAAATCAGTGTAATCCATATATTTAATCCACCCTGCTTGCTCATAGCTGAAAATTTACACCTTTAAAAATATGCATGACCTGGCTTAGTTCAAGCTGTCAAATAAAAGCAAGAAATATAAATCGGCTTGTCTGACAATTTTTTGTTATTATTAAGTTAAATGTTATACAGACTTGTACGTTTTTTCTTACACAGAGATAAGAAAAATGCTATCTTTCTCCACAATTGATTCTGACAGAATAGTCGGTATAGAGAAAGCGAACATGAAGTAAAAAGAATAAAGAAAAGGATGGGTAATTTACATTCAGAGGGTTTGAATGATGAAGAAAAAAGAGAATAAAAAATAAAAATGACAAAACGATAACAATAAACCCTAAGCGCAAAAGCCCAAGTTTACTTGGGCTTTTTTATGTCTGCTGAATGACGGAAATTAAACTAAATCTGCTTCGGTACGGTCTGTGGCAAACAACGAGCGGCGTTGATTTTTGGCAATCTTCGGGCAGTTGGCTGAAATTTGATACAGCGTTCTGGCTAAAGCAGGGAGGTGGGTGCCAACAACGGATTTTCCAGTAGTTAATAAAGATACACTGATATCGCGTTCTGGATCAGCCCAACAGAGAATATTGGAAAAGCCGATATGGCCAAAGGCTTGCCCAGTCATTGGGCCAAATAAACCGACTGGATTACTGCCCAGCATTGGACCTAATGCATAACGCATCGGTGCCAATAAGGTTCGATCCAGACTGACACCCGAGGTCGGTAGGGTGGATCTAAAAACGGTTTGGGCGCTCATAATCTGCTGGTCTTTATAGGCACCGCCACTAAGCAGCATTTCAAAGAAACGCCCAACCTGTTCGGCACTGGTATAAATATTTCCAGCAGGGCAAATGGTGTCCATAAAGCGACGATCATTGGTGACATCGACTGCGAGTTGTAGGCCACCACCCAGCACATGATTGAGATAATGGTCTGTCCCCAAGCTTGGATGAATTCCTGTGGCATAGTTCAGCGCAACATCAGCGCGATATTCAGGTTTTAAACCATAGTTGAAATAGTCTAATCCCATTGGCTTCTCAACGTGCTCAGCTAAAAACTCACGCACACTTTGGCCTGTCACCCGTTGCACAATCTCACCCAGAATATAACCCGCCGTGACGGCATGATAAGCAAGATGGGTGCCTGATGGAGACACAGGCTTTGCAGCATAGAGTAGTTTTAATATCTCTGCTTGATTAAATAAAAGCTCAGGCGTGACTTCAGTGTCGATACGCGGAATACCGCCACGATGGGAGAGCAAATGAAAAATGGTGGCCCGACGTTTACCATTGACCCCATATTCAGGAATGTAATAGCTAATCGGATCAAGCAGGTTCAAAGCACCTCGTTCATCCAGCATATGGATCAACATCGCTGTGACCATCTTGGAAGCTGAAAACAGACAGACGGGTGTATCGGGGGTGCCAATCTTGGCATCCGTTGCTAGACCCTCAGCTGAATTGCCTTGTGCATACCCAATGCTACGATTGAGAAGAATTTGTCCCTGACGACGTAAACATAAGGTAATGAGTGGGTAGTTTCCTGTTTTATATAGGCTTTCAACACTGTTCCATATTTTTTCAATCTGCTTTTCAGTCATTCCCCCGAATTCAGCCGAGACTTCATCTTTGCTGCGAATCACTTGACTCAGATCATGCGGTACATAACAGGTATTGGTTGATAAAATTTTCACGATTCCCTCGCAATATTTTCGTTTTCTTTCTTCTCTGTCATAAATTGAAAACAGAATCAGGCTAGTGTGCCTATTTTGTGTAACGCTGTCAGCTGCCGAATTGCCCGCGCATCGAAAACAATTTTGCAATATAGCGATAGATCACTTAAAATAACCGCCTTGCTGTAGTGATGCACGGCAGTCGGTTGGTTCCCAACTGATCAATATCATTTATTTTTGTAAGCATCTCGGAGAAATCGAATGGCTTTAACTAACACTGATCGCGCAGAGATCATCGCTAAATTTGCTCGTGCTGAAAACGACACTGGTTCACCTGAAGTACAAGTTGCTTTATTGACTGCACAAATCAATGATTTGCAAGGTCACTTTAAAGAACACAAACATGACCATCACAGCCGTCGTGGTTTGATCCGTATGGTTAACCAACGTCGTAAATTACTTGACTACTTAAACGGTAAAGATCACGGTCGTTATGTTGCTTTGATCGGCGCATTAGGTTTACGTCGTTAATTCGATTTTACTTTGTTTTCGCTATTTCGCATGTTGTTATGCTTTATTGCTGAAAAGAGAGTTTCATCTAATTTATCTTAGATGACTTTAGAAGGGGCGCTTGTTCGCTCCTTCTTTGTGTTTAAATTTATTTAAAAATTTTGATCTAGTGCGATGGCTTCTAAGCTTTGTCATTTATCTACACAGTAGTGGTAGTCTGAATGCCAAACCTTAGGGGTCTCACTAGAATAAAACTAGGAAAATATAATACATGTCAATGTTTAATATCGTTCGTAAAGAATTTCAATTTGGTCAACACCAAGTTGTTTTAGAAACGGGTCGTGTTGCACGCCAAGCAAATACAGTTTTAGTTACCATGGGTGGCGTGACTGTTCTCGTTGCTGTTGTGGCTCAGCCTAAAGCAAAAGCGGGTCAGGATTTCTTCCCGTTAACTGTAAACTATCAAGAAAAACAATATGCTGCTGGTCGTATCCCAGGGGGTTACGGTAAGCGTGAAGGTCGTGCCTCTGAAGCTGAAACGTTGATTTCACGCTTGATTGACCGTCCAATTCGTCCATTGTTCCCAGAAGGCTATTTCAACGAAATCCAGGTAACCGCAACGGTTGTTTCTTCTGACAAAACCATGGATGCCGATATTGCTGCAATGTTGGGTACATCTGCTGCATTGTCAATTGCAGGTACGCCATTCCGTGGTCCAATCGGCGGCGCGCGTGTTGGTTTGATCAACGGCGAATACGTTCTTAACCCGAACTTTGAACAACTTGCACAATCTGATCTTGACCTTGTGGTTGCAGGGACTGAATCAGCTGTATTGATGGTTGAATCTGAAGCGAAAGAGCTTTCAGAAGACCAAATGCTCGGTGCTGTGCTTTTCGGTCATGACGAAATGCAAATTGCAATTCAAGCGATCAAAGAATTTGCTGCGGCTGCGGGCGCGGTTGAATCGACTTGGGTTGCACCAAGCAAAAACGAAGCATTGCTTGAGCAATTAAAAACGGCTTTCGAAGCGAAAATCTCTGAAGCATATACCATTGCGGTGAAACAAGACCGTTATGCAGCACTTGATGCTTTGTATGCAGAAGCAGTAGCGCAGTTCGTTCCTGAAAATGACGAAACCGGTATTGCGGATGAAGTGAACGAATTATTTGAAGACCTGAAATACCGTACTGTACGTGACAACATCTTGTCAGGTAAGCCGCGTATTGATGGCCGTGATACCAAAACTGTTCGTGGTATCGACGTACAAGTGGGTGTATTAGACCGTGCACACGGTTCTGCGCTATTCACCCGTGGTGAAACTCAGGCCTTAGTAACAACGACTTTGGGTAATACCCGTGATGCGTTGATGGTGGATACGCTTGCGGGTACCAAAACTGACAACTTCATGTTGCACTATAACTTCCCTGCATACTCTGTGGGTGAAACAGGCCGTGAATCTGGCCCTAAACGTCGTGAAATTGGTCACGGTCGTTTGGCACGTCGTGGTGTTCAGGCGGTTCTTCCAGCTGCTGACCGCTTCCCGTATGTGATTCGTATCGTATCTGATATTACTGAATCTAACGGTTCATCGTCTATGGCGTCTGTATGTGGTGCTTCACTATCACTGATGGATGCAGGTGTGCCATTGAAAGCACCAGTTGCGGGTATCGCAATGGGCTTGGTAAAAGAAGGCGAGCGTTTCGCAGTGCTTTCTGACATCTTGGGTGATGAAGATCATCTTGGTGATATGGACTTTAAAGTCGCGGGTTCTGCCAACGGTATTACTGCACTTCAAATGGACATCAAGATCGAAGGAATTACTGAAGAGATTATGGAAGTTGCATTAAACCAAGCATTTGCTGGTCGTATGCACATCCTGAATGAAATGAACAAAGTCATTTCACGTGCGCGTTCAGAAATCAATGCACATGCACCAACCTTTGAAGTGATCAACATCAACCCTGACAAAATCCGTGACGTGATTGGTAAGGGTGGTGCAACTATCCGTGCGATTACTGAAGAAACCAAAGCTGCGATTGATATCGAAGACAATGGTACAGTACGTGTGTTTGGTGAAACTAAAGCTGCTGCGAAAGCTGCGATTGCAAAAATCCAGGCACTCACTGCAGAAGTTGAACCAGGTACCATCTATGTGGGTAAAGTGATTCGTATCGTTGAATTTGGTGCGTTCGTGAATATCTTGCCGGGTACTGATGGTTTACTTCACATTTCGCAAATCTCAAATGAGCGTATTGCCAATGTGACTGACGTATTGAAAGAAGGTCAGGATGTTAAAGTACAAGTTGCCGATGTTGATAACCGTGGTCGTATCAAGTTGACAATGAAAGATATCGAGCAAGCTTAAGGCGAGTAAGCTTTTAGCTTTAAAAAAGCGCATTGTGTAAACAATGCGCTTTTTTTATTAACCCAATGATTACTCGAAATATAATTTTTAAGTATTTGGTTTATAAATTGTAGAAATTATGAACATAAATGTCTTTTATATTAGACATTAGTCTAAGCTGCCAATTGTCTGTGCTGCAATTAACGTAGAATTCCCCAAATTTCCGTGCCTGCCTGCGTTTATGTGGTTTTAGATAGACAGTCGGAAGTCTATTTTTTCTCCCAATATGAAGGAATATTGCACATGCTTGTCGATCATGTCGCCACAGGTCAAGATGACCAACAACCTCCAAAGAAACCAAAGTTTTATCAAATTCTCTATGTCCAAGTGATCTTCGCCATTGTCGCGGGGATCTTGTTGGGTCATTTTTTTCCTGAATTCGGTGAAAGCTTAAAGCCGCTTGGCGAAGCCTTCATTAAAATGGTGAAAATGATCATTGCCCCTGTGATTTTCCTGACGGTTGTGACCGGGATTGCGGGGATGAAAAATATTGGCAGCGTTGGACGAGTCACCGGGAAGGCAATGATTTACTTCCTGACTTTCTCGACCTTGGCTTTGATTGTCGGTCTGATTGTCGGGAATGTGATTGAGCCTGGGCATGGATTAAATATTGATCCAAGTACCTTGCACAGCACCAAAGTAGACGAATATGCCGCCAAAGCTCATGAGTCAACCATTACCGGCTTCTTGATGAATATCATTCCAGATACGTTGGTCAGTCCATTTGTATCAGGTCAGATTCTTCAAGTGCTTTTTGTGGCTGTGTTATTTGGTTTGGCTTTGGCAAAATCAGGTGATTTAGGTCGTCCAGTCACTGATTTCCTACAGCAGCTCACCACGCCAGTATTTACCTTGGTTGGAATGCTGATGAAGTTTGCGCCGATCGGTGCATTCGGTGCGATGGCTTTTACCATTGGTGCTTATGGGATCAGTTCAATTGGTAATTTGATGTTATTGATTGCGACCTTCTATATTACCGCTTTACTGTTTGTTATTGTGATTTTGGGTGCTGTTGCGCGTTATAACGGCTTCTCGATTATTGACCTGATTCGTTATATTAAGGACGAACTCTGGTTGGTGCTTGGGACAAGTTCATCAGAAGCAGCATTACCGTCATTGATGGCGAAAATGGAAAAGGCTGGCTGTGAAAAGTCAGTGGTGGGTCTGGTGATTCCAACAGGTTATTCATTTAACCTCGATGGGACGAATATTTATATGACCTTGGCAGCTTTGTTTATTGCTCAGGCCTGTAATATTGAATTGACACTGACACAGCAGATCACGATTTTATTGGTTGCGATGCTGAGTTCTAAGGGCGCGGCGGGGATTACTGGCGCAGGCTTTATTACCTTGGCAGCAACCCTTTCGGTTGTTCCTGCAATTCCAGTCGCAGGTATGGCATTGATCCTTGGTATTGACCGTTTCATGTCAGAATGCCGTGCATTAACCAATTTGGTGGGGAATGCTTGTGCCACAATCGTGGTGGCAAAATGGGATAATGCCTTGGATAAAGAGCAACTTGATCAAGCCCTTAAATATGGTGTGGTTGAGAAAACAGAAATGTAATCTTGCTGAGATGAGAAAAAGCCTCTATGCCTTGCATGTGAGGCTTTTTTATTGGATGTCGTTTCAGTCCTGTAATAGCCGTAGCTTTTTATCTGGCTTCGTGGCAGCATTTCTCTTGCCATTCTAATTTCTATTGTCCTATGCAACTTTATTATTTTTATCGTCATAACAGTGAAAATACGATTTTTATCAGTGCGGAACAACAAACAGAACATACGCTTGAATTTTTATGGGTGGATAGTCTTAGACAAGATCTTGTGAATCATACCGAGGCTTGGCAGAAAAATATTTATGAGCATACAGGACTGGTACTGAATGAATTTCATTTGCGGGACTTACTCAATATTGAACACCCTTGTGCATTTGATACAGTGGAGGAATATGACCTGTTGGTGTTCCGCAAACTGATTAGCCCAGATGACCAGATTTTGGCAAATGAGAATGCTTCAGAAAGCCATGAAAGTGTGTTTGGATTGGCCACGACACCGATGAGTTTTATTTTGACACCCAACATACTGGTGAGTGTCCGTGAGCAGGGCAATAAAGCGGTAGAAAGTTATATTCAACGTATCCAGACCATTATGGGTCGTCCGATCATTGAACAAAATAAACCGCGTAAATTAGCGGGCACATCTGCTGATTTATGTCTGCGCCTACTGAATAGCATGATTGATGGTTATCTGAATTTGCGTACGCCTTTGACACGTCGTGTTGAATATTGGCAGCAGCAGTTATTACAGGGTAATCGCCGTTTTAAACAATGGCATCAATTGTTCCATGAAGATATGGCCTTTCAACAAATCGAAAACTTATGCGAAGAACAGATTGAGACCTTGCAGGAGTTTAGAGATGAACTGGTCGATAATTATCATCATGTGGTGGGTGAGCATAAGCACAAGGCACAAGATATTCTGTTGGTGCGTTTGAATGACCTGATGAGCCATGTTGAGCGGGTACAGAAGCATACCTTGCGGTTAAGGAGCGCGATTCAGTCGGCCATCGATTTACACTTTTCTGCGATTGCCAACCAAACCAATGAAAACATGCGTATCTTGGCCATTATCACGGCTGTATTTGCGCCTTTAACGTTGCTGACTGGGGTCTATGGAATGAACTTTGAGTTTATTCCCGGATTGAAATCCCCTGTGGGCTTCTGGATTATGCTGGGTGTGATGCTGATGAGTACCGTGTTATTACTGTACTATTTTTATCAGCAGCATTTGGTGGGACGTGGTGAGCGCAGTGTGATTGATTTGCTGGCTCAGCAACATCGGCAGCGTAATTTTAATTTGTTGTGGTTCCTTGATTATGAACCGATTAAGCAAACGCTGAAAGAAGTCGAGAAAATGACCAAGCTGAAATAGTTCGAACTTGGTCATTTGTATCATAGCTTAATGAAAATGTTTAAGCTGTTTGCGCAGTTGTTGCACTTCATCAATTAAATCCAGCATCACTGCTACGGCAGACAGACTGGCATCAAAGTCGCGTTGCAGGCGGTAGGCCCGTCTGGCGCGACTGACATCTTCGCCAATGAACTGATAGTTCTGGGGTTCAACAGAGATCTGCAAAATATCATAATCAATCAGTTTTAACACCCAATCGGTACTTTGACCACATGCTTCGGCGAAGTGCTCAAGATCGAGTGCCAATTGTTCATCAATGATTTCAACTTGGCTGTGACCGTCATATTGAATTTCTTTGTATTGAATAGTTGTCATGATCTTACTCCTTATGAGGCACGAGGTTTGAATGCAGCAAAGGCATCGGCAAATTGTTGATAAGCCTGCTGCTCTTGTTCACTGTGCGCTGGCGGTAAAACAATATTAATAATCAGATATAAGTGTCCTGCCGTTTTATTTGGAATCCCTTTATCTTTTAAACGCAGTTGTTGTCCATTTTTGGCATTTTTGGGTAAGTTGACCTTGAGCTGTCCAGCAGGGGTATTTAGCTCAATGCTTTGACCCAAGCCTGCTTCCCAAGGGCTAACGTCAATGGTTTGATAAACATCAGCGCCTTCAACGCGAATGCGGTCGCTGTCTTTATATTGAATCTCGATGTATAAGTCGCCATTTTCACCACCGTTGATACCACTTTGACCTTGGCCATTGAGGCGGATTTGCTGGCCTTCTTTCATACCTTTTGGAATTTTAACCTCTAAAGTTTTACGTTGGACTTCAGGCTCACCATACACATTATAGGTTGGAATTTGCAGTGTAATCTGTTGAGTTGAACCGTGATAGGCAATATCTATGTCGACCTGAATACTGGCATGCTGATCTTCACCACGATAGCTGCGTTGCTGGCGTTGAGAGCGCTGTTGTCCGCCACCAAAGCCTGATCCAAAGCGACCAAATAGGTCCTCAAAGCCACTAAAATCAGCTCCTTCACCTGAACTTTGCCGATAGAACTGAGAACCATCAAAGCCACTTTGATTGCCTTGTCCAAAATGAGAAAACCCTTGTGGATGATCCAGCATTTGATCGTATTCGGTTTTTTTGCTGCTATCACTTAAAGTGTCATAAGCAACATTGATCGCCTGCATTTTGGCTTCAGCATCTGCTTCTTTACTAATGTCAGGATGATATTTACGTGCCAATTTTCGGTAGGCTTTTTTGATTTCATCTGCTGAGGCATCTCTGGAAACACCGAGCTCTTCATAATAATTTTTTGCCATGATCTTAAATATAATAATGAGATGTTTGTTTCATTATGAAACGAATCCAAGAGATTTCAATGGATTCGATTGTATAAGACTTGTTCTGCTTGGCTGAACGTAGCCGCTGGGTTGTAACTTGGAGGTTATTTTATGGCGGTGTTAAATAAAAGTTTCAACCAGACCATAGAGTGCAATCAAGACCAGTAGGACACCACATAGCCCCAAAATCTTGGGATAAATACTGCTTTGTGACAAGCGACGGAAAAACAAATAAACCAAAGACAGCGTGAGGAAATCCAGGATAATCCAAGTCACGGTCAGAAGACTTAAACTGAAATTGATATTCGGTGAAATTGAAATAAATTGCGGGAAAAAAGCTGAAAAGAAAATAATATCTTTGGGGTTGGAAATCCCCACCAGAAAGCCTTTTTTAAAACCGCCATTTTGTGCGGACACCGTTTGAATCGCTGCGGGATGTGGTGCCTGAAGCACTTCTTTGATGATGCTATAACCGAGGTAGGCAATATAAAGGCACCCCAATACCCGGATACCTTTGAGATAGTTTTCATCAATCGTCAGAAAGCCTTTGAGAATTAACACTGAAATAAAAATCAGGATTAAGGAGGCGAAATTAGTGCCAAAAATGGTTTGCAAGGCTTTTTTATAGCCACCTTTGAGACCTGCGCTGGCGACGAGAATCATCACAGGGCCAGGAGTAGCAATCAGTACCACAACACTAATAATAAACAGCAGGTATTCGAAATAGTTCATAAGGCAGGATAACGGTCTATGTTATTGGGAGATCTGGATCTTATTTTATCCCGTAGACCTTAATACAAAATAAAAAAAGACGGAAGCCCGTCTTTTTTTATTTTTCGCTATTTCATTAACTTAAATGCTCACCGAACAGCCCCAGTGCTTCTTCTGCGGTGAATTCATAGCGTGTATTACAGAATTGGCAATCCATCTGGATTGGATTTTGTACTTCTAAAGTTTCATGTACCGCGTCAACACCAATCTGGATCAAGGCATTGGCACAGCGTTCTTTAGAGCAAGTACAACCAAACTTTAACTGCTCAATTTCCGGTAAACGGACTTCTTCTTCGTTATATAAACGATACAGAATTTCATTGGCTGAAAGATCAGTGAGTTCTTCAGGTTTAAGCGTTTCAGTGAGCATGGTCAAACGCGGCCATAAGTCCTCATCAACCAGCTTTTGCTCTTCTTCATCATTACGCGGAAGTAACTGAATCAATAAACCGCCTGAACGTTTGTTATTGGTTGCCAAAACAATATGAGTTGGGATCTGTGCAGACAAATCATAATATTGTGTCAAACAACCGGCTAAAGTTGGTTGATCAAGCGGTACGATGCCTTGATAGCGTTCACCGTGCTCAGGTTCAATATTAATGAACAATAAGGGATTCGTTAAAGCCGCCAATACGGTACGGCTATCTGTACCTTCAACAAAACGAGGATCTTCTTCATAATCTGCCAAGGCGCGCACTTCACCTAAATGGTTACACTCTGCCATTGCCCATTTAAATGTACCGCTGGCTTGAATCTGTAAGCTAATACGGCCATGAATCTTGAGCGTACTTGCCAATAGTGCAGTTGCACTGAGCATTTCACCCAACAGGCTTTGAACCGCAGGCATATATTCTCGTTGCGCCAAAATGGTTTGTAGTGCTTCTTCCAGATGTACCACTTCACCACGAACAGGACAGTCTTCGATAAAAAAGCGTTGGCGTAAATCAGACATATTTTTCTCCAGCCCCCTCAAGGGGAAAACAAAGCAATTTATTGCTTTGAAAAGCACTTTGAGCTTTATAAAAAAGGTGCATATATGCAGTCAATAATGGTGCCAGTTCGTAAAAACTCAAGCTTGTTCATTGGGGGAATTTGCATCACTTTGTGTGTTTTGTTCATTGCTCACGCGATCTGTCAGCAAAGTTTGAGTATTGGCAAATAAATACTCCAGTTCAGCAATGGCACTTGGATAACTTTCAGTCAGCGTCTGTTGGTCGTAAGTCCAATGTTGCTGTGTGAGCAGTTGTTCATCTTGCTGTTTGAATTGGGCAATCTGGGTTTGTGCTTCGTCATGATCCAGACCTGTTTCAATTAAGGCTTGCTGCGCCATATTTAACGATGAGGCATAGGTTTCACGCCAGATTTGTGAGATGCCTAAGCCATGCAGTAAATGGGCATGATGCCGATCGCGAGCCCGAACCAGAATGGTCAAATCTGGATAATTCAAGCGCAGGTGTCGCGCCAGATTCATACTGTCTTCAACATCATCAATCGCAACAATCAGTAACTTGCAATATTCGATGCCCGCAGCACGCAAGTTCTCAACTTGAGTCACATCGGCATCAATAAAACGATGCCCGTATTGTTGAATAAAATCAGCATCAGGTTGGTTGCTATCGATCACACTAAAGTGTTTGCCCTGCGCATGTAAGGCGCGCGCGATGACTTGTCCAAAACGACCAAATCCAATGATGAGAATTGGATGTTGTGGAACATCGGCTGCGGTATCAGTTACAGCGACTTTATTCTGTTGCAGCATTGGCAAAATTTTTCGATCAAATAATGTATATAGCAACGGGGTGAGCAGCATCGAACCCAAGATAATTAGAAAGGTTGATTCTAATAACGCTGTGCTGAGTAATTTTTCATTTTCTGCCAACTTGAGCAGAATAAAACTGAGTTCACCACTTTGTGCCAACGTGATGGCTAACAGGATACTCGGCTTGGCAAGACGTTGTTGGTAATAGCGGATTGCGCCAATGATCACTGCCTTAATCAAAACCAGACCAAAAATTGAGGCCAAGATCAGCAGTGGGGTTTGGCTTAAGGGATTCAAGGATAGGCCTAAGCCAATCGCCAGAAAAAACAATCCAATGGCAGCATCTTTAAAGGGTTCGAGAATGCGTTCAACTTCAGTTTTAAATTCAGTTTCGGCGAGTAATAATCCTGCTAAAAATGCAGCAATCAATAGATGAATGTTGAGAATATCCATGATCAAGATCACTGTAAGCAGGATCAATAAGCTGAGTACAGGAATGAGATGGATACTGTTTTTACGGGCCAAGAAACGAAATGAGGGACGAACGACATAACGACTGGCGAGGAATAATCCTGAAATGGTGGCAATGATTGCCGCAAAGTAGGCAATACCATGTTGTGTCGAGGAGGTATCCTCCAAGAGCGGAAACAGGGCAATCAGCAGCACAGTAAGCAAAGCTTGAAACTGTAAGCTGGCTAAAGTTGCTTGACCTAGGTTGCTATTGAGTTGTTGTTTTTGCTGTAAAAGTTGTTGCGGGAGGAACAGCGCAGAGAGGGCTAAAGCTCCTCCCAGAATCAGACTGAGCAGCACCTCATTGAACAGGAGGAAACAGATACTGGTGATTAGTAGGCTAATGATGACAAATTGTACGCCACTGTTTTTGAGTACAGTCCGACGTTCTGCCCAGAGTTGTAAGGGGCGAAAAGCAAAACCGATAAAGAACATGACAGTCATCATGCCGAAATGCAGTAGTTGGCTGATCAGTTGAGCATCATCAATCAGGCCAGAAACACTGGAACCAAGCAAAAGCCCTGCAATGAGATAACCCAAAACAGTGGTCGAGGCATAGCGTTTGGCCAAGGGCGCAAAAATTAAAGTCGCGGCCAGTAAAAAAATAATCGGGAGCAGTAAAGACATTGAATGCCTCAATTTTTCTATTCTGTCTAGACTAACTCAAATGAGTCGCGGTTAAAAATATGATCTGAATAGATGATATCCAGAAACCTGCGCTTATTTGAGTTAGCTCAAAGCTGGTTTTTAGCTAAACTCTTGGGGATCAACATCAATCGAAAGTCTCAGTTGGTGCTGACGAGGTAAATGTACCACTTGTTGCCACCATTGCCGTAAATAAAAGTGCAGCTTTGCTCGATCAGCAGACAAAATCACCATATGCGCGCGATAACGTCCTGCTTTGCGTTCCATCGGGGCAGGGATTGGCCCCCAGATATCAACCAAATCGCCTGTCATTTCCCTTAACTGTTGGGCTATATCAGCAAGGAACTGCTGGCTATAGTCACGATCTTTAGATTCGACCCGAACCAGAACTGCATAGCGATAAGGGGGGAGCATGGCGATTTTACGATCCGTCAGCATTTGTTTGGCCACAGTACGGTAGTCATGCTCGATTAAGGTGGTCAACATCGGATGATCAGGACGTAGACTCTGTAAATAGACACTGCCTTTATGCTCGCCACGTCCAGCGCGCCCTGCCACCTGCACAATCAGCTGTGCAGTCCGTTCAGGTGCACGCGGGTCGACACTGAGCAGACCTGCATCTATATCCAGAATCGCAACAAGTGTCACATGTGGGAAATGGTGACCTTTGGCCAGCATTTGCGTGCCCAACAAAATGCTCGGCTTATTTTGCTGAATGCGATCATAAATCTTCTGCCAGCTGCCGACTCGGCTGGTACTGTCACGATCAACACGAATCACGTCATTGTGAGGAAATAATTCTTGTAAGTGCTCTTCAAGTTTTGCTGTTCCTGCACCGATGGTTTTTAGACTTTGTTTCTGGCATGCAGGGCAATGGTCGGGAAGACGATTGATGGTGCCGCAATGATGACAATGCAAATAATGGTAGGGCTGCGAATGTAAGGTAAAATGCGCATCACAATGCGGGCAATTGGCTTGCCAGCCACAGCTTTCACACATCAGGATGGGGGCATAACCACGTCGATTTAAAAAGATCAGTACCTGTTCTTTACGTTCTAGAGTGTGCTTGATCTGTTCAATTAAAGTCTGGCTCAGACCATGCTGCTTTTTGGCAATTTTTAAGTCGACGACATATATCTTGGGCAGTACCGCGACGCCAGCACGCTGATTCAGTTCGAGTACCTGTAACTTGCCTGACTCCACTAAATGATAACTATCGATACTGGGGGTGGCAGAACCAAGGATCACGGGACAGTTTTGCAAATAGCCACGATATAAGGCCACATCACGGGTATGGTAACGGAAACCTTCTTGCTGCTTATAGGATAGATCATGCTCTTCATCCAGAATGATTAAGCCTAGATGTGGCAGTGGGGTATAAATCGCAGAACGAGTGCCAATAATAATTGAGGCTTTGCCCGTTTGTGCATGTTGCCATGCCTGTAAACGTTTTGAATCATTTAAGCCCGAATGTAGTAAGGCTACATCACAATGAAAACGTGATTTAAAACGCGCGACCGTTTGCGGGGTGAGGCCAATTTCAGGCACCAGAACCAGAACCTGTTTACCTTGTTTGAGTACCTCGTACATGACTTGCAGATAAACTTCAGTTTTACCGCTACCCGTCAAGCCATCAAGTAAGAAGGCCTGATAATGATGCTGTGCTTTGAGGATCTGTTGAATCGCTTTCTTTTGATCTTCGTTCGCAGTCAAAGGCACTTGTGCCAGTTGCACAGGGGTCGGCGTGAAATCATGCGGTTCCAGACAACATTCAACCAGTCCCTTTTTTTCTAATGCTTTTAGAGTTGAGCTTTCGACACCACTGAGATTAAGCACATTTTCAGTGGCACCATGTGGATGAAGTTTTAAAACCTGATAAGCATCATATTGTTTTTGGGAACGCTTTAATAAGGTATTGGGATCATCATGAGGAGTGATCTTCCATAAATGAAACAGGATATCTAAGGCACGGCCCTGTCTCAATAAGGTCGGTAAGGCACTTTGCATCACCTCCCCAATCGGAAATTGATAATATTGGGCTGACCATGTCAACAAAGTTAAAACTTGTTGGTCTAAAATGGCTTCTTCATCGAGAAGTTCGGTAATGGCTTTAAGTTTGAACTGCCCTGTAAACGCTTGGTTTGGATCAACCTTTTCGGTAATAATTCCCACGAGGTTTTGCCGTCCAAAAGAAATGGCAACGCGTGCTCCCACCTGTGCTTGAGCATATTGCTCTGCACTGACCGTATAGTCAAAGGTGTCATACAGGTAGACAGGTATGGCAACTCGGATACGGTAAAGGATTGCGTTAGAATTCTGGATCGGCATAGCGGCTTCATTCATTAAAGTGTTGGTTGATATTTGTAGCCTTTGAGTTGTATGGTCGCTTCAAACAACTTAAATAAGGCATGACTGCATCTCATAGAATTATGCTAAAGTGCTGTGCAATATGTCGATGAATTTCTTGTGGAACAAGGTTCCTCATCCCATACACGGATGCAACTTAACGACTACTATTTTGGGACAATTAGAACAGAACCATGCCTGCTTATCAATTTACAGCTATTGATGCTTCTGGAAAGCAACATAAAGGTGTGCTGGAAGGGGATTCCGCACGCCAAATTCGCCAACAGTTACGTGATAAAGCATGGACACCGATTGCGGTCGATGCGGTTGAGCAAAAAGACAAACAACAACAGCGTTCATGGTTTAAAAAAAGCTTCAGTGCCTATGATCTGGCTCTGATGACCCGTCAACTTTCCGTATTGGTGGCGGCAGGGATTCCACTCGAAGAAGCATTGCGTGCGGTCAGTAAACAAAGTGAAAAATCACATGTTCAAAACTTGTTGAGTGCCGTGCGTTCCAAGGTTTTAGAAGGACATTCATTGGCAAAAAGTATGCAGCAATCAGGCCGTTTTCCTGAGTTGTATATTGCAACAGTCGCTGCAGGGGAGCGCTCAGGCCATCTGGATCTGATTCTGGATCAGTTATCCGACTATACTGAAAACCGCTTTGCCATGCAGAAGAAAGTTCAAGGCGCGATGATCTATCCGATTGTCCTGATGCTGATGTCTTTCGGAATTGTGATGGGTTTGATGACCTATGTGGTACCAGAAATCGTCAAAACCTTTGAGCAAAGCAAAGAAGCATTGCCCTGGATTACGGTTGCTTTGATGAAAGCCAGTGCCTTTATCCGGCATACCTGGATTGGCATGCTTATTCTTGCCTTTGTTGCAGTCATTTTATTTACCCGTTTCCTCCGAACCACTGCAGGGCATTATGCATTTGACCGATTAACGCTCAGATTGCCACTATTTGGTAAACTTTCGCGTGGTATAAATGCGGCACGTTTTGCCAGTACCTTATCGATTCTGACTCGTTCTGGTGTGCCTCTGGTTGAAGCTCTGCGGATTGGGGCGGAAGTCAGTAATAACTGGGTGATTCGTGATGCCATCGAAGTGGCAATGGAGCGTGTAACAGAAGGTGGTAATTTGGCAACACAATTGGAGCGTTGCGGTTATTTCCCCCCAATGATGGTACAAATGATCCGAAGTGGTGAAGCGTCAGGTGAGCTGGATCGCATGCTCGATCGCGCATCCACCATGCAGGACCGTGAAGTGACTACCTTTATTTCAACTTTGCTGGCTTTACTTGAACCCTTGATGCTGATTTTTATGGCAGCAATTGTATTGGTGATTGTGATTGCGGTAATGTTGCCAATTATTAATATGAACAATATGATTTGATGCGTGACATGAGAGAGATGAATATGAATAATTCAATGGATAAACAAAATGTTGGACATAGCTTGAATACTTGCACTCAAAGCATAGCTTCTTCTCTTGCGGCACGTTCGTGCGTTGCTCGAATGAATCGTGCCTCAGGATTTACCCTTATTGAAGTGATGGTTGTTATTGTCATTTTAGGTGTTTTGGCTGCACTGATTGTTCCGAATGTGATGGGCCGTGGTGAAAAAGCCAAAGTCGATACCACGCAAATTACCTTAAAAGGTGTTGCTGGAGCATTGGATCAATATAAGTTGGACAATGGTCGTTATCCATCAATGCAAGATGGCGGGTTGGATGCGTTGGTCCATCAACCTGCTTCTGCAAAAAATTGGTTGCCAGGGGGGTATGTTAAAGGGGGTTATCCAAAGGACAGTTGGGACAATGATTTACAGTACGTCATTCCCGGTCGTGAAGGTCGTCCATATGATTTATATTCGTTTGGTGCAGATGGTAAAGAAGGTGGCGAAGGTAACGATGCCGATATTTACTATCAGCCATAATGTTTGAATAAAAATATTACTTCACTGTTGAGTTAAATAAATCGAGAGTGAAGTGATAATATTTCTTAATTATAAATATTTAATCAACTTATTGTAAAATAAAGAATAAATAAAATATTAAAGATTTGAGAGTTATAATAAGAATTATTTCCATATTTAATAGTTACAAGAAAAAGAAGTGATGCAGAAAAATAGGCTTTTTCTTCTGGTCAAAGCTTTGCATAATAAATTCAGACCCTTGAAATAAGTTGTGGAGATCAGATGAAAGCATTTTTTGTGTTAGATGAACTGAATCAGTTTCATTGGGCAATGCTTAAATCTGTATTGCTCATCTTAAGCCTATTGCCTTTTAGTGAAGGTGCTTTAAGCGTGTGGCAAGCGTCGGAAGGCAGCAGTCAAATCATGATCGGCTTTTTTGCCATGAGCTTGTTGAGTGCATGGTTTGTGTTGTGTTTTTTAAGTGCTTTAAAAACTAGTGTCTGGATCAATCATAAGCTGATTGCTAACGATGAACAGCTTTTATTTAAAGCCTACAGATATATTCCGATGCTATTCTTATCGAGTCTCGTGGCCTATATATCGGTGCAATTATCGATGAATTTC
Organism: Acinetobacter sp. NBRC 110496; assembly: GCF_000876115.1. Classification (NCBI taxonomy): domain Bacteria; kingdom Pseudomonadati; phylum Pseudomonadota; class Gammaproteobacteria; order Moraxellales; family Moraxellaceae; genus Acinetobacter; species Acinetobacter sp. NBRC 110496. Next base: position 109,075 of record NZ_BBTF01000003.1, on the reverse strand, counting down.
TAAGCCAGAGATATTGAATAAAAACGTAGACCCAAGTTCTACGTTTTTTTATGACTTGTTTTTGACACGCTTTAATCGATTGGAATGAGCTCGGCACACTCTTGTGTATAGAAATTGTCCTAACTTCAAATAAAAATTTAGCCTGTTTATTAAAGATGCTAGATCGCCTATGCTGCAAACGGAACTTAACCAAAAGAGAATAAAAGAGATGCAACAGATCGAATGGAATGATTTTAGCAAAGTTGAACTACGGGTTGGACGGATCATTCAAGCGGAGGTCTTTAAACAAGCCCGAAAACCTGCTTATATTCTACAAGTGGATTTTGGTGAGGACCTGGGGATTCGAAAATCCAGTGCGCAAATTACCAAGTTGTATCAGCCTGATGATTTAATCGGAAAGCTGGTGGTCGCCGTAGTAAATTTTCCAAAAAAACAAATTGGGCCAATTCAGTCAGAATGTCTGGTCACAGGTTTTCATAATGCCGAAGGGGATGTTGCACTTTGTGTCCCAGAGTTTGATGTTCCTCTGGGTACAAAGTTGCTGTAATTTATCGACGTGATTTAAAAGTAATATTGACTTTACGTGGACGATAGATCCAGCCAACAATCAATAACAGCAGAGAGAAAAGCAAGATTGGGTAATCGCTTAAACGATTATACAATGTTTGCCCTTGCATGGCCGGTAACTCGCCACGGAGAACTGCTTCTTGATCGATAGGAGCGTGTTTTACGATATGACCATTCTGGTCAATAAACGCAGTTACACCTGTATTGGTGGCGCGAATAAACCAACGCCCATTTTCTTTGGCACGCATTTGTACCATTTGCAGATGTTGCCAAGGGCCTGCAGTTCCCGTAAACCAAGCATCATTGGAAACAGTAATTAAAAAGTCACTGTGAGATGCATTACGACGGGTCAGGTTGGGATAAGCCACTTCATAACAAATCGCCGCTGCAAGAGCATGGCCTTTTACTATTAAAGGTTTTTGATCGGATTCACCACGTGAGAACCCGCTCATGCTAACATCATTTTGCAGAGCTGGCAGTACCCATTTCAGCGCACCAGACAATGGAATATACTCACCAAAAGGAACTAAACGTTGTTTCTTATACAAGCCATAAGAGTCACTCCCTGAGGCCATAATACTGTTGTAATACAGCGGTTCACCGACTTGCTGTGATTTGGCCATATCCCAATAAGGAATACCTGTTACCCAAGCAGTATCGGTTTTTTTGGCTTGTGCCGCCATGCCATCCAGGAACTCAGGAATATCACTCTGGAACATCGGAATCGATGATTCTGGCCAGACAATCAGATCACGGCCCCATTCAGCACGGGTGAGGGTCGCGTAGATTTCTAAGGTTCTAATCTGGTATTCGGTCAACCATTTCAGGTCTTGCGGAATATTGCCTTGAATCAAAGACACACTCAGCGGCTTGGCTGCTTTAGGTTGCACAAATTGAATAAATCCAGCTCCCCAAGCACCTATAATCAGCAGTGCCGAAGGAATGGCCCAAAACCAGCGGCGATTGAGGATTTCGACCAAAGCACAGGCCAATACGATCACGACGAATGAAACGGCATAGACACCAAAGAGGGGTGCATAACCATCGAGTAAACGTTCGGTGAAAGCATAACCTGCAAACAACCACGGGAAACCAGTGAAGACCCAGGTTTTCGCCCATTCGAATAATACCCAGAGTGGGGCAAAGGTCAGTGGTGTTTCAGGGAAAAAGCGGCGATACAACCACGTTTGAAAGGCAGTAAATAAGCCCATTGCGGCGGCCATAATGACAATCATCAACACACTTAAAAAGGCATTGGTGTCACCATAGGTATGGATCGAGGTATAGAGCCAAAATGCGCCGACAAACCATAGACCAAAACCGTAAGCCCAACCTAGTGCAAAAGCCTGGCGTGGACTACGTTGACGCAATACTGCATACAGTAATGCAGGCGATAAAATCGCAAGCCACCAAAAATAATAAGGGGCCAGAGCTAAACTAAAGATTGCACCCGAAATGAGTGCAATCAATAGTGGAAAAATAAAAGGAAGCTGCGTTTGTGTCTGAGATGAATTTAACAGCTTCTCAAAATAGGTTCTCATTGACGGACAGCTCGAATCAGATGAATGGTGCGTGCATCTGCTTCAATAATGGTAAATTGCCAATCTCCAAGCTCAATGGTTTGACCTTGTAAATCGCTCACTAAACCAATCTCTTGCAGCAGTAAGCCGCCCATAGTTTCAACTTCATCGTCAGAAAAATCTGCATCTAAAATAGTGTTGAAGTGTTCGATTGGTGTAAGTGCCTGCACAATCCAGGTATTGGCTGTGGTTGGGTCATTGTCTGGTACGATATAGAGTGCTTCTTCATCGGCAATATCGTGCTCATCTTCAATTTCACCCACAATCTCTTCGAGAATATCTTCCAAAGTGACCAAACCCGCGGTTGAACCATATTCATCAATCACAATCGCAATATGGGTTTGGGTATTTTTTAACATGCGTAGCACTTGGTCTGAACGTGCACTTTCCGGCACGAAAACAGGCTGACGCATCAATGAACGAATATCGACTTTGACATTACGCTCGGTTAAAAATGGCAAAAGATCTTTCGCTAATAAGATACCCACGACATTATCGCTTTGATCTGCTGAAAATACAGGGAAGCGTGAATGTGCAGAATCAATCAGTACATCCAGAATATCGAGTAATTGATCGTCTTCTTGCAAGCTGATGATTGCTGTACGCGGTGTCATGACTTCTCGAATCTTGGTTGCTGGCAGATCGAGAACACCCTCAAGCATAGCAACAGTATCTGGCTCTAAAAAGCGACGTGAGTCTTGAACTAACTTGAGTAATTCATCACGGGTTTCTGGTGCGGTACCTAACCATTTTCTTAAGCCACGCATACCCCACGACGGACTGGATTCCTCGACCATGATCTTTCCTAAAGACTCTCTATATCAATTAGATGATTTTCATCATACCGAAGATAAAGCGCAGATGCACCAATAATACTATGTAAAAAACGTACAGTTTCCCAAAATAGAGTAGATGATTTTTATATGAGCGGATTATGCTAAAATGTGAAAATTCGAATATTTGAGTTTTATGATGTCTGACCAACCAAAACTTCCTGCTGTTCAAATCAATACGCGAGGTTTACGTTGCCCCGAACCTGTGATGATGTTGCATCAAGCCATTCGCAAAGCCAAGTCGGGTGATATTGTTGAGGTATTGGCTACAGACCCGTCTACATCATGGGATATTCCAAAATTTTGTATGCATCTTGGGCATGAGTTGGTATTAAAAGAAGAAAGTCTGGATGAAAACAGCAATACGGAATATCGTTATTTGGTCCAGAAGGGTTAAGTGTCGTTTCAGCCAAATAAAAGGAAAGCATAAAAAATCCGAGTCTAAACTCGGATTTTTTCATTTTGAATTACATATTCGGATAGTTCGGACCACCGCCACCTTCAGGTGTTACCCAAGTAATGTTCTGTGATGGATCTTTAATATCACAGGTCTTACAGTGAACACAGTTGGCTGCGTTGATCTGGAAGCGTTTAGAACCGTCATCATTTTCCATGATTTCGTAAACCCCTGCAGGGCAGTAGCGTTGAGCTGGCTCATCCCATTTCGGTAAGTTCACGTTCACTGGAATTGAAGGATCAGTTAACTTCAAATGAGCAGGTTGATTTTCTTCATGTACGGTATTAGATACGAATACAGAAGATAAACGATCAAAAGTCAACTTGCCATCTGGTTTTGGGTAGTTTGGCTTAAACGTAGAAGCATCCACGGTTTTAAGCACTGCAAAGTCTTGTTTAAGATCGTGCAAAGTGAATGGCACTTTAAAGATGTTTTGATCGATAAAGTTAAACGCACCACCAATCCATTGACCAAATTTATGCATCGCTGGGCCAAAGTTACGCGAGCTATATAACTCTTCTTTTAACCAAGAGTTGTTATATTTATCAGTATAAGCGGTCAGTTCTTTGTCAAAGTGGTCTTCGCCTTCAAGCACACGTGCAATCGCAAGATCACCACCTTTGGCCACGCCCGCCGCAATTGCTTCGAATACTGCCTCACCACATAACATGCCTGATTTCATTGCCGTGTGTGAGCCTTTGATTTTTGAGAAGTTCAAGAAACCAGCATCATCACCAATCAAGCAACCGCCCGGGAAGGTGAGTTTAGGCAATGCATTGAAGCCGCCTTTCACCACAGCACGTGCGCCGTAAGAAATACGTTTGCCGCCTTCAAGGAATTGCTTGATGGTTGGATGTGTTTTCCAACGTTGCATTTCCATGAATGGATACATGTGTGGATTTTCATAGGATAAATCCACGATCATACCCAAAGTCACTTGGTTGTTTTCAGCATGATATAACCACCAGCCACCAGAAGAACCAGTTTCAGACAAAGGCCAACCTGCGCCGTGCATTACCAAGCCTGGCTTATGTTTTGCAGGATCGATTTCCCAAAGTTCTTTAATCCCGATACCGTAGTGCTGTGGATCAGCATCTTTATCAAGATTATATTTTGCAATCAGACGTTTACCGAGATGACCACGGCAGCCTTCAGCAAATAAAGTGTACTTGGCATGTAGTTCATAACCAGGCGTGAAGTTATGCGTTGGCTCACCATTTTTGCCAATGCCCATATCACCTGTTTGAATGCCTTTTACTGTGCCATCTTCATGATAAAGCACTTCAGCAGCAGCAAAGCCTGGGAAGATTGAAACTTCAAGTTCTTCCGCTTTTTGGCCCAACCAGCGTACAACGTTACCTAAGGAAATTACATAGTTTCCTTCGTTGTGCATAGATTTTGGCACCATCCAATATGGCATTTTTTGTGCTTTGGTATCAGACAATAAGAAATATGTTTCGTCACCTGTCACAGGTACGTTTAGTGGTGCGCCTTCTTCTTTCCAGTTCGGAAATAATTCATTCATGGCACGTGGTTCAAGTACAGCACCAGAAAGAATATGTGCACCTACTTCAGAGCCTTTTTCAACAACACAAACAGAAAGATCAGGCAGGTTGTTTTCAATCGCTAATTGACGAATTTTAATCGCAGCAGATAAACCCGCAGGGCCTGCGCCTACGATCACTACGTCAAACTCCATCGCTTCACGTTCGATGTGTTCCATGTAGGACTCCTCATATTTTTAGGGGTGGCAACCGTAATATTGCGATTCGGTGCTGCCATGAGTGTTCTGAATTGCCAAACACAAATGATAGTATTGTGCTTGCAAACGTTTGGGATAGTATAGTTTTAATCCTTGATCTCGCCAATTGGCTGAGTGGTCATATTTTCTCGTCAGCAAGGCATAAACTATGATAAATGAAAATGATTCTCCACCAAGCTCTTTTCAAAATAAGGGAAAAATCGTGTTTTCTGATGATAAAAACTTAATGGACATTGCACAATACATAAAAGATGTACAGCAAAGTCACAAAAGGTCAATTCCCCCTTTAGAGCAATGGCACCCAAAGCATTGCGGCAAAATGGATTTACGCGTAAAAGCCAATGGCGAATGGTGGCACGAAGGTCAATTGGTCAAACGCCAAGCGCTTCTCGACCTGTTCACCAAGGTGCTCTGGAAAGAAGATGGCAAATTCTACCTCAAAACCCCGGTTGAACAGATTGAAATTGAGGTTGAAGATGAGCCTTTATTGATCAATCAGGCCGATCAGGTCGAGATTGAAGGCAAGACCTATTTGCAACTGACTACCAGCAATCAGGATGTGGTGATTGTCGATGAAGCGCATCCGGTTTTTATGCGCGAATATCAGGGTGAATTACGACCTTATGTGCACGTTCGATTTGGCATCAATGCCTTGATTCAACGTCAGAGTTTTTATCATCTCGTCAACTACGGCAGTTTGTCAGAAAATGCGCAAGGTGAGGCGGTTTTAACATTAAAAAGTGGTGATTTAGTCTTGCATTTAAGCACCTGAGGTTTAAGCTTAAAAGAGCAAATAAACTAGTACCTGTGTGTGTATGACCGCTGTCCAATCGTTGCCTCTTTTACTTAATCCAATGCCACATGCATCGGCTGATGCGCCCATTGGTGTTTTTGATTCAGGAATTGGTGGATTGTCGGTTGCACAAGAAATTGCCCGCCATTTACCCAATGAGCGCATTCTGTATTATGCCGATACAGCGCATGTGCCTTATGGGGCACGTTCAGATCAGGAAATTCGCCAACTGACGGCCCAAGCAATTGAATGGCTGTATCGTCAAGGCTGTAAAATTGCGGTGGTTGCTTGTAATACTGCGTCTGCATTCAGTCTGGACTATTTACGTGAACACTATGGCGAGCGTTTTCCGATTGTGGGTTTAGTCCCAGCCTTAAAACCTGCGGTGATTCAAACCCAATCGAAAGTTGTCGCGGTATTGGCAACGCCTGCAACCTTCCGTGGGCAACTGATTAAAGATGTGATGGCAAACTTTGCACAGCCTGCGGGGGTTCAAGTATTGACGGTGACCAATCTGGAATTGGTGCCTTTTGTTGAAGCTGGACAACAGATGAGTGCTGCTTGTTTGGACGTGTTGCAACAGATTTTACAGCCTGTGGTGGCGCAAGGTGCCGACTTTTTAGTATTGGGTTGTACTCATTATCCCTTCTTAAAAGATGCGATTCGTCAGATTTTTGATGAAAAATTAAAATTAATTGATTCTGGACAAGCAGTTGCGCGACAAACCGCGTATATTTTAATTAAAAATGGGTTATTATGTGACAAAATACGTCATAATATTACACGTATTGAATGTTATGTCAGTGGTAACAATGCTGTAGAGTTGGAATCAGTCTTACAGCACCTTATCTCAGAACAATTAACATGGAAGATTCAAAATTTGGACGATATTGGGATGGAAAATCACTAATCGGACCATTTTTATAGATTGAGTTGGGGTTAGCTGTTAATAAAAATCAAGATGCATACTTGATATTATTGATAAATGAATTGGGGCTTCGCCTATGCAAGATACTCGTTATCAAGTCTTTGTTTCTACCTCTGGTAATGAAATGCAACCAGAGCGAGCGGTTTTGGCACAAACTCTGGTGGGAATGGGGTTCCTATCTTGGGGCTTGGAACAGCGCACGCCGTTAAGTACTTCTATTGCACGACGCCAGATAGATGATTGTGATTATGTGGTGATTCTGTTGGGGAGTCAGTACGGTGAACAGTCGGTTTCAGGTGTGGGTTATATGCATCTGGAATATATTTATGCCATGACCAAACAGAAGCCTGTGATTGTGTTCATGCATGAAGATCCAGAATCACGGGATGCCAAGTTGCATGATCCCAAAGTTGAACTCAAAGAAAAATTCAAAGAGTTTAGAAAGCAGTTACAACATGAAGTGGATCAAGTCTTTTGTTATCGCACGTTAAGAGACTTGGAACTTGCTGTCCGTTCAAGCATGCCGCAGATGTTGGAGCGCTACCCTGTGGTGGGGTGGGTGCGTCCACAAAACACGCAAGTATTGCGTGATGAAATTGATGCCTTGCGTGCCAAAGTCAAACAACTGGAAACTGAGTTGGGCAATCGTGAAGCAGACCCGCTGACCAGTGTCGCCAAAGTTTCAATGCATGAGCTGTACTCCTTTGAATATCGTATGCATGCCTATCAGGATGGGAACTTTAAGGAAGTTAAACCACATCGTAAAATGACATGGGCGCAATTGCTTAATGTCTTGGGTTCAGCCTTTGTGATCCCGACACCTGAAGAATTCTTCTCAAAGAAAATAAATGAATATTTAAATGAGACGGGCTTGGAGGACGCACGTAAAGAAATGCCGAGAGCTCATGCAGTATCTCGTGCACAAGTCAATATTCGTGCTTTGCATGAGATCAAGTTGCAAATGCGCCAAAATGAATGGATTATGCCGACGGGACGAGATGATCGCCAACGTATGCTGTGGCAATTGACGGCGAAAGGGCAGAAGCTGTTGGAAAGTAATGTGCTGGATAGCAATCGGGTTTTTCAGTTTAAGACCATGCATTAATCCAATTTAGAAAAAAGCGTCAAAACTGCTAAAGTAATTGAATGAATTCAATGAAAAGCGGATGCGGTCTATGTTAGCGACACAAAAACCCAAAGTGACGGTGATTCTGGCAAATCTAGGAACACCGGATGAAGCCACTGTGCCAGCTGTACGACGCTTTCTAAAGCAGTTTTTATCTGATACACGTGTCATTGAGATTCCCAAATTACTTTGGTGGATCATCCTGCATCTATTTGTGCTGACCTTCCGCCCAAAACGTGTGGCTGAAGCCTATGCTTCGGTCTGGTCGAATGACTCGCCGATGCGTGAAATTGTGTTGCAACAAAGTGTGTTGATCAAACAGCGTTTAGAACAAGAAAATCATCAGTTTGATCTTACTGTTGTTCCGGCCATGACCTATGGTCGACCAGGGATTACTGCGGTGCTTGATCAACTGGCGCAGACCCCACAAGAACATGTTATTCTACTGCCGCTTTTCCCTCAGTATTCGGCAACTTCGACGGCACCGTTATATGATGCCTTTGCCAAGTGGATTCCACAGCAACGTCATTTACCCGGGATGACCCTGATTAAAGATTATTATCAGCATCCGATGTTCATTCAGGCCTTAGCTGATAGTGTGCTGAATTATCAAATGAAACACGGCAAGCCTGAAAAACTACTGATGTCATTTCATGGGATTCCGCAGCCCTATGCCGATAAAGGCGATCCCTATGCAGATCGTTGTCGTGTGACGGCACGATTGGTCGCTGAGGCTTTGCATTTGGGCGATGATGAATGGGCAATTAGCTTTCAGTCCCGCTTTGGTAAGCAAGAGTGGGTGAAACCCTATACCGATCAGCTATTGCAACAATGGGGGGAACAAAAAGTACAATCGGTTCAGGTGATTAGTCCAGCCTTTTCCGCAGACTGTCTGGAAACGCTGGAAGAGCTGGCGATGCAAAATAAAGAGATTTTCCAGCATGCAGGTGGAGGTGATTATGCCTATATTCCTGCTTTGAATACGGATCAGGCACATATAGATTTGCTTGCGAGTCTGGTTCAGGCTAATCTTGACGCACTGACCCATACCTTAGCCCATCGTTAAATCGACGCTTTATTTCGCCAGAGGTTTCTATGCTGCAAGTCAAAATTGTCCCTGTTACTGCATTCGCCCAAAATTGTTCAATCTTATGGGATAGTGACAGTAAAGACGCTGTTTTAATTGATGCCGGTGGTGATGCAGCAGTGCTGAAAAAAGAAGTCGAGGCTTTGGGTTTAAAGGTCAAGGCACTGTGGTTAACCCATGGGCATCTTGATCATGCTGGAGCTGTGGGCGAATTGGCTGAAACTTGGAAAATCCCAGTGATTGGCCCGCATAAAGAGGATCAGTTCTGGTTGGACATGATTCAGGAAGTCTCAGCGCGTTATGGTTTCCCCATTCCACAGCCAGTTAAAGTGGATCAATGGCTCGAAGGTGGTGAAGTATTAACATTGGGTGAGGATGAGTTTGAGGTGCGGTTTGCGCCAGGTCATACCCCAGGCCATGTCATGTTCTATAATGCCAAGCATGGGTTATTGTGGACGGGGGATGTGCTGTTTAAAGGGTCGATTGGTCGTACTGATTTCCCAAAAGGCAATCATCAGCAGTTATTGGATTCAATCCAGCGTGAATGCTTTAGCTTGCCCGATGAAACCCAGTTTATTTCAGGCCATGGACCGATGAGTACCATTGGCTATGAAAAGCAATGCAATCCTTTTGTGGCAAGCAAGGCTGGTTAAGTTTAGTCGTAATGTTCCTCTGTATAATGTTTGTTTTATACAGAGGTCTGTTTTCGCGGTAGGCATAGTGCTATTTTTTCGATGAAGCACGCTTAGCGGTTTTTATTGCTAAACCAATAAATCATGTGCAGTGCGCATAATAAATCTTCTACTGCTTGGCATGACTGAATATGAACAGAAGGCATAACAAGAAAAGATACCGAAGCGTAGAAAAAACTCACAATTATCGAACAATATCTTTGACTGGGAATGTCTACAAATTCACCTTTTTTAATTAGAATCAAATCGTGAACGTTTTATTCAAATTGAACATGTCGTTTATTTTTATACGATGAAAACAGATTGGAGACGATTTTATGCAATGGACGAAACCTGCTTTTACCGATGTTCGTATTGGATTCGAAGTGACCATGTACTTCGAAGTTCGTTAATGCTTTATCACAAAATTTATACTAAGCCCTAGTCACGTCTAGGGCTTATCTTTTTCTAATAAGAAATCATCTTTATGTATATTTATATTTTAGGTTCCGCTGCTGGTGGAGGCTTTCCGCAATGGAACTGTAATTGCCCCAATTGTCATGGTCTTCGTACAGGTCGTATTCAAGCCAAAGTACGCACACAATCATCCATTGCCCTTTCTGAAAATGGCATAGACTGGATCTTGTTAAATGCTTCGCCAGATATTCGTCAGCAATTATTTGCTTTTAAGGCCGCTCAGCCAGCCCGAAAATTACGAGATACCGGGATTCGTGATGTGATCTTGATGGACAGCCAACTGGATCACACCACGGGTCTTTTAAGCTTGAGGGAAGGTTGCCCAATAAATGTCTGGTGTACCGAGATGGTGTATCAGGACCTGAGTACAGGCTTTCCGGTTTTTAATATGCTCAAGCACTGGAATGGCGGACTACGCTACCAGAAGATTGACCCTCAACAGGCATTTAAGATTGCTGGTTTTGAGACGTTGGAGTTTATACCTTGGGTGATTCAAAGTGCAGCGCCTCCATATTCACCACATCGTCATGATCCGCATGAAGGTGACAATATTGCCTTGATAATCAAGGATCATAAAACACAGAAACAATTGTTCTATGCGCCGGGGCTTGGAAAGATTGATGAGCCAATCATGCAGATTATGCAGCAGTCTGATTGTGTCATGATTGATGGTACGCTCTGGTCGGATGATGAAATGCAACAAACGGGCGTGGGAACCAAAACCGGCCGCGAAATGGGTCATTTATATATCAGTGGTGAAGGCGGCTCATTATCGTATTTAAAGCAATTGAGTCGACCACGCAAAGTCCTGATTCATATCAACAATACCAATCCGATTTTAAACGAAAACTCGGCTGAATTGGCTGAACTCAAGGCCAATGCTGTTGAAGTTGCCTATGATGGCATGCAGATCGAACTTTAAGGGGATGTTGATGCCAGCAACAGCAGTTTTAAGTGTAGAACAGTTTAAACAGGCCATTTTGGACAAAGGTCAGTATTATCATATCTACCATCCTTTTCATGTGATGATGTATGAAGGCAAAGCGACTCAGCAGCAAATTCAAGCTTGGGTTGCCAATCGCTATTATTATCAAATTAATATTCCCCTGAAAGACGCGGCGATTATGGCCAATTGCCCAGATCAGCGCGTCCGTCAGGAATGGATCCAACGTATGCTTGATCAGGATGGTGAATATCCTGATGGTGGCGGTCGTGAGGCATGGTTGCGTTTGGCAGAGGCCGTAGGTCTGACCCGTGAGCAGGTCATTTCGGAACAGTTGGTTTTGCCGGGGGTGCGTTTTGCTGTGGATGCCTATGTCAATTTTGCCCGCCGGGCGTCATGGCGCGAAGCAGCCAGCAGTTCCCTAACCGAATTGTTTGCACCACAAATCCACCAGTCACGGCTTGATTCATGGCCACAACATTATCCGTGGATTGATGATCAGGGCTATGAATATTTCCGCTCGCGTTTAAGTCAGGCACGTCGTGATGTGGAGCATGGGCTGAGTATTACCCTAGAGTCCTTCACAACGTATGAGCAACAACAGCGTATGTTGGAAATCTTGCAGTTTAAGCTGGATATTCTGTGGAGTATTTTGGATGCACTGACTTTGGCCTATGTGCATGAGCAAGCGCCGTATCACACCGTAACATCACAACCTGTTTGGCATAAGGGGCTATTTCGTGACTAATCCAGCTTTTGATTTAAATCAGATACCGACTTGGCGCCAAGGCTACCGTTTTCAGTTTGAACCTGCCCAAAATGCCTTTGTCATTTTATATCCGGAAGGCATGATCAAGCTTAATGACAGTGCTGGCGCCATTGGACAACATATTGATGGACAGCAAACGGTTTCTGCCATTATTACGCAGTTAAAACAGCAATTTGGGGATCTTGCCGAAATCGAGCAGGATGTGGTCGATTATATGCAGGTTGCCCAACAACATTACTGGATCGATTTACGATGACCGAGGGCATTGGCTTACCGCTCTGGCTTTTGGCCGAGTTGACCTATCGTTGCCCGTTGCAATGTCCTTATTGCTCCAATCCTTTGGATTATGCCCAACATAAAAATGAGCTGACCACGCAGCAATGGTGTGATGTGTTTGATCAGGCACGCCAGATGGGTGCAGTTCAACTGGGCTTTTCAGGGGGGGAACCTTTGGTTCGACAAGATCTGGAGCAATTGGTTGCCTATGCCCACCAAAAAGGGTTTTATACCAATCTGATCACGTCTGGGATGGGACTGACAGAACAACGTATCGCCCAACTCAAACAGGCTGGTCTAGACCATATCCAGATCAGTTTTCAGGCCAGTGATCCCGTGGTTAATGATGCTTTGGCAGGTTCGACGCATGCCTTTGCACAAAAATATGAGATGTGCCGTCTGGTCAAGCAATATGATTATCCGATGGTACTGAACTTTGTGATCCATCGGCATAATATCGATCAGATTGAACAGATTATTGAATTGTGCTTAGAACTGAATGCCGACACGGTTGAACTGGCCATCTGCCAGTTCTATGGCTGGGCTTTTTTAAATCGGCAAGGCCTGTTACCGACACAAGCGCAGTTGACACGTGCAGAGCAAGTGACCAATGCCTATCGTGACAAACTTCGTCAGCAAAATCATCCGTGTAAGTTGATCTTTGTGGTTCCTGATTATTATGAACAACGGCCTAAAGCCTGTATGAACGGCTGGGGCAAAATCTTCTTTACGGTGGCACCAGACGGTATGGCGCTGCCTTGTCATGCAGCACGGCAGTTACCGATTGCTTTTCCGAATGTCCGTGATCATACCTTGTCAGAGATTTGGTACCGGTCCTTTGGCTTTAATCATTTCCGTGGTGATGCATGGATGCCAGAAAGCTGCCGTAGTTGCCCGGACAAGCAGAAAGACTTTGGGGGGTGCCGTTGTCAGGCCTATATGCTGACGGGTGATGCTGCCAATGCCGATCCAGTATGTGGTAAATCTGCGTACCATCATCTGATTGAGCAAGCACGCCGTGAAAGTGAACAAGATGTCGCATTGGCTCAACTGGTATTCCGCAATAGTAGAAACTCAAAACAATTATCAGCTCAACAAAAAATTCCGGTGCACAGTCTGAGCGATGGGTCTGGGTCATGACGTATGGCTTGAATCACCACAAGGTTGCAGTTTTTGACGGGCATAATGATCTACTGACCCGCTTATGGCTCAGCGATGCAACTGATCCTGTGCAGGCTTTTACGCATGCGCAGTTGGCAGGACAACTTGATTTAAAGCGCTGCCAGCAAGCAGGTTTTGTCGGGGGTATGTTTGCGATTTTTCTACCGCCTTTTGCCTATGTCAAACAACATCATCCTGATAAGTTATTTGAGCTTCAGGCCGATGATTTTAGCCAACAGCAGATGGAGCAGATTTGCTTGGCACAACTCGGGCTGGCACAACAAATGGTTCTGGCTTCGGCGCAGATTCAACTGTGTACTTCGGTGCAACAGATTCAGGATTGCCGTATACAAGGCAAACTGGCCATGGTGCTGCATATGGAAGGTGCGGAAGCCTTACAGTACAACCCTGACTTGCTCGATGTCTTTTACCAAGCAGGTCTGCGCAGTGTTGGCCCTTTATGGAATAGGGTCAGCCGGTTTGGACATGGTTTAAATGCCCGTTTTCCGCATTCACCTGATACCGGTGAGGGACTAACGACCGAAGGCAAAGCATTAATCAAACGCTGCGCCGAGAAAAAAATGCTGGTGGATGTGTCACATATGAATGAACGAGCATTCTGGGACACGGTGGATATTTTACAGCAACCTCTGATCGCGACGCATTCCAATGCGCACGCACTCTGCCCGCAGGCACGCAATCTAACTGATAGACAACTCAACGCGATCCGTGACAGCCAAGGTATGGTTGGGGTGAATTTTGATGTGGCATTTTTGCGTGCCGATGGACAGCGAAATGCAGATACGCCATTAGAGTTAATCCTTGATCATCTGGAATATATGATGGATCGTCTCGGAGAAGATCATATTGGGCTGGGTTCAGATTTTGATGGGGCGCTGGTCAGTAACGAGTTGAAGGATGTGGCAGGTTTACCTCTGCTGGTTGCAGCCATGCAACAGCGTCATTATTCAGCTGCACTGATTGAGAAAATCTGCTGGAACAACTGGTTAAATGTGTTGAATCGAATCTGGTCTTAGCTACAGAGAAGAAGATGATTAATCTTCATAATCATCTTCATGGCGTTTGAGATCTGCTTGGGGTGCATCCTGAGTTGGGAGTTTGTATTCATCGCTGGCCCAGGCACCAAGATCAATCAACTTGCAACGTTCTGAGCAAAACGGACGAAATTCGTTACCTTCCCAAGTGCTGGCTTCACCACAACGGGGGCAAGGAAATGTACGTGGCATAGAAAATTCCTAAAACATAAAATAAATAGATTAGGCAAAAGTAAGGTGAGTTGTTAGACTTATGCCGATTTCTAGATAGTTTGATGAGATTATGTCGATTCGTCAATTTCAAGCACAACGTATGCAAGCCCCTCGTGATTTTATTGCCATTCCCAATACGCCAATTTGCGTTGAAATTGGGGCGGGCAAAGGTAAACATGCCTTACTCTTTATCGGGCAAAATCCACATAACACGTTGTATGCAATTGAGCGAACCAAAGAAAAATTTGTGGCGATGCAGAAGCAGCATCAATTAGAACCACGTGAGCACCTGCACCCGATTCATGCCGATGCACTGCCTTGGGTGGTGCATGCCTTGTTCCCTGCACAAGTGGAACAGTTCTTTATTCTGTATCCGAATCCAGAGCCGCATAATCCCGCACAGCGCTGGTTAAACATGCCATTCTTCGAATTTTTACTTTCACGCCTTCAGCCGAATGGCACGATTACACTCGCAAGTAATATTCCTGAATATATTGATGAAGCTGAGCAGCAGTTACTTGAACTGTGGAAACTGCCCTATGAGAAGCAAAAAATTGCTGCAGACTCTGCGCGAACCCATTTTGAAATTAAATATCTGGAGCGAGACGAACTGTGCCAACAGTTGATTATTCGCAAGCCAGAAGGTTATACCACCCGCTTTGATGATTTTGCGCCGTTGCAAGGACAAAATGCACAAGAGCAGTCTGATGCCTAAACGTGTTGCGATTATTGGTGCTGGCCCAGCAGGTCTGATGGCTGCTGAAGTCCTCAGTCAATATGATTATGAAATCGATGTGTTTGAACAGAAACCTTCGGCGGCACGTAAGTTCCTAATGGCAGGCAAAACGGGGTTAAACATTTCCCATGCTGAGCCTGTTGAGGCGTTTATACAACGTTATGATCAGACGCAATGGTTAGCGCCTTGGGTCAGGCAATGGGATGCAACGTGGATTCAGGACTGGATGCAGGGCTTGGGCATTGAATCCTATGTCGGCAGTTCAGGTCGGATTTTTCCAGTTGAAATGAAAGCAGCCCCATTACTACGTGCATGGCTGAAACGTTTAATGGCCGATGGGGTGAAGTTCCATTATCGTCATCGTTGTGTGGATTTATCTGAAAATCAACTCACGATTGAGAACCAAACTCAGCGCTTTAGTGTAACTTATGATGCGATTATTTTGGCCTGTGGCGCAGTATCATGGTCGCAGTTAGGCAGTGATGGGGCATGGCAGCCATGGCTCTCAAAAAATGAAATTGAGCCGTTCCAAGCCAGTAATGCAGGCGTGCTGAAAACATGGTCGCCATTTATGCAGGAGTGCTTTGGCCAACCTTTAAAACGTGTCAATGCATGGGTCAGACCTGAACAGCAGACACATGGCGATATCATCATTACCTATTATGGTTTTGAAAGTGGTGTGATTTATAAATTGGGTCGTGAGCTAAGAGCGCAGATAGCACAACAGCAAACGCTGCAACTCCATTTAGATTTACTCCCAGACCTGAGTCTTGAGCAATTAGAAAAGAAATTACAGGGCAATAGAAAGCAATCCTTAACCAATCTATGGCGTAAAGCAGGTCTGGATACGGTGAAAATTAATTTGCTACGTGAAATCGTGGCAAAAAACCTATGGTCGGATGCCAAGCAAATGGCTCAGCAGATCAAGCAGCTGTGTATTCCTTTAGAGGGGTTTCGTCCCATTGAAGAAGCGATTAGCTGTGCGGGAGGGGTAAAGCAAGCGGTCTTATCTCCACAACTGCAATTGCAATCTAATCCTTCAGTCTTTTGCTGTGGTGAAATGCTGGATTGGGATGCACCGACAGGAGGCTACTTACTGACGGCCTGTTTCGCCACTGGACGTGCAGCAGCAGAAGGGGTGCATGCTTTTATCGAATAAGATCATGCCATGTTTTTTCATAGGTGATGAGCCATAGCGCATTAATAAAAATAATCTAAATCACATGATGGAGAGGGTATATGAATATAGAACCAACGGTGGGAACACAAAACAACGAGATCATCAAACCATTTCAATTGAGCAACTTATTCCGCCTGTTTTTCCAACCTCAGAAATTTTTTGCTCAGTCTACGATTTACCATCATAAAAGCATCATTTTTGCAGCTTATTTGATTGGTATCGTTGGGGTCATGGATCGGGTTGATCAAAAAATATTGAGTGCTGAAACAGGTGGGATTAGACCACTGATCCATTGGGTTACGGCATCATGGTTGAGTTACTGGTTATGGGTGTTGGGCATCGGAATTATTTCTGCCGTGATTACATGGTTGATTCAAGGTTGGTGGTATAAAAAAAGATTACAGTTTTCTGGTGCAAAAGAGGCTGATCCGCAGCTTGCTCGACATGTGTATGTATTGCAATCCTTGGTCTTTGTACTGCCGATTGTGATTACAACGGCGATTCAAACCGTGTTATATCCAAATTATTTGGACGCCTATAACTACTCGACTTTTTTAGGATTCATTCCGGTTCCATTTTTATTCTTATCGTGTTGGGTCAGCTATCGCGGTGCGACTCAGGTGTTTAAGACCAATGGATGGGCAAAATTTTGGTTTTTAGGCTTACCGATCCTGTTCTACGTGATGATCATTGGGGTATTTTCTGCCTTGATCAGTTGAGTGAGGCGATAAGGTAGCCCGTTCAGTTTGAGCAAAGCGCATGAAAATGTCATTGCATTGCTTGAGCATATTTACCTTGTTATACGGCGTTTAAAAATGCTAGTTTTGAGTAAATACTCATCAGGAATAGGGATATGTCTCAAGCTTCACCCGTGTATCGTGGCAGTTGTTTATGTGATGGAATTCATTATGAGATTCATGGTGAAATCGGCGAGATCATACAGTGCCATTGTCAGCGCTGCCGTAAAGCAAACGGCACGGCTTTTGCAACTAATGCACCGATTAAAATTAGTGATTTCAAGATTACCCAAGGTGAGCATTTACTGAAAAAGTTTCAGTCGACTGAAACGACACAACGTTGTTTCTGTGCAGAATGTGGTTCGCCGATTATGAGTATCAAGACCGATACACCAGCGCATTATCGTCTACGTATCGGGACTTTAGATACGCCATTACAGCAAAAACCAAGCATGCATATTTTTGCGGCTTCTAAAGCAGAATGGGATTGTATCGCTGATGATTTACCACAATATGCTGAACGTCCTTAAATCGGATTTATTTTTGCGATGATTTTTGAAACTGCTGATTTAGAGCCCAATGAGATCTACCGACTTTTGGTCGGAGGGATTACGCCTCGGCCGATTGCATGGATCAGTACGCTATCGGTGGATGGGGTGGCCAATATTGCGCCTTATTCCTTTTTTAATGTTGCCAGTTGCAATCCACCTATTCTGTGGTATTCACAAGTCAATCCAAGAAATGGGCAGGATAAAGACACCATCAGAAATCTGATTGCGACTAAAGAGTGTGTGGTGCATATTGCCCATACTGACTTGCTTGAAAAGATGAATTTATCCTGTGCTTTATTGCCCCCAGGGCAAAGCGAATTTGATTTTGCTGAGATTGCGTCTGAACCCAGCCATGCAGTTGCAGCGTTAGCGGTAAAGCATGCGCCTGTTCGCTACGAATGCCAGTTAAGGGAAGTCATTCAGCTGAGTACGCTTCCATTAGGTGGAACTGTCGCCTTACTGGATGTGAAATCAATTTATGTCGATGACCGTTTGTGGAATGGTCAAATGATTGATCAGCAACAACTTCAGAGTGTCGGCAAAATGGGTGGAGATTTTTATAGCCTCACCACGGACTTACGAAAATTGTCACGCCCCTGAAGCTTAAAACATTAAAGCAAAAAAGGAGGCCTTGAGCCTCCTTTTTTCTTATTTTGCAGCTAAAGCTTGGCCTTCAAATTTGATGCCATCCCAGCCATGTTGCATAAACTGGCGGATATTCTGATGGTCGGTGGCTTCAGGTGTTGCCAGTACAGAGGCATAATGCTCAGCAAATAAACTTAAGGTCTCCGCTTGATTGAGACCTTCAATTTGAGCAAAGCTGAATACTTTTGCGCTGCCTTGATTTTCAGTCGCAGCATTCGTTTGTGCGCCATTTTGAAAAGCGGTTGGTGTATGCTGATAACGAGCTTCGATAAATGCCAAGACGTCTGCAAATTTTGCCGTGCCATCTTTAAGGTGTGCCAATAAGCTTTGAGCCATTTCAAAAATTCCATGTTGAGTGAATCAATGGCAAGTATCATAACATTGAAACTGTAGAATAGAAGCTGGGAGCGATTTGAACTAGACGTCGTCGATTCAGCGGTTTATGCTCAAACACAACATTAATCTATTGAATAATAATGAATAGACATCGTTTAAAGTTATCAATATCCAACGCTGTGCTTCGCATTTTAGCGCCTATTTTAAGTTGTGGTTTGCTGTTGCAACTCCGCCGTATGATCATGCGAATATTGCCGTTTATGCCTCTACAAAGTCAGGTGCGCAATATCGTTTACTTGTCTTGGTTGGTCGATGTCGAGCAGGTTCGGCAGCGTTATCCAGACCCTGTGACTTTATGGGAAAAAGACGGCAAAACCATTTTTACCATTTTGACGTATCAGCATCAGCATTTTGGTTTTGCTTTCCTCGGCAAGTTACGTCAGCTTATGCCTTCCCCTCTGCAAAGTAACTGGCGCTTTTATCTGGATGACTCACAGCCCAAGACCGTGATCTTTGAACAGGTGATCGTTGATCAAGCCTTATATGTGATGGGTGGCCGATTGGCCAGTGATGTAATGCCAGCACAATATGCATCGACGTTTCAGCATCAACGGGATGAGCAAGTGATTCATACTGAAATGAGTGTTGATGATCATTATTCCTTGAAGAGTGATGTGCAAATCAAAGGTGAAAAACAGTTACCTGCTGCATGGCAGTGTCTATTTTCCACATGGGAGGAAGCCGTTCAATTCTTGGTTGATGATGCCGGTTCAGTTTCAACAGATACAAGCTGCTGCAATTACTTCATTACAGGCCCCTCAATTGTTACAACAATTTGGGGTGGACCTTGATGCGGAAGCCTTTGCTTTTGTCGTACCAGAACTGGATTTTTATGTGATTGGCGAGCAAGTTGTGCCGCAGAAGAGCTAAGTTGTGGATAACTTTATGTTTATACACAACCCTTTAAAGTGCGAAAACAGCGATTGAGTTGTCTAAAAATTATGTTATTTTAAAACAAAGGAGATGGCATTCCTCCTATTACAAACCGCCATTGTGGCTAATGATGCCTACGTTACCCTGAACAGGGACGTAGGTTTGTGCGCGCTCTGTTCCTCTTTTGGAGTTCGCAAATGAATAATCCTCAAAAAAATAGCTATAAATCCATGCTGAATATTGTTTTAGCTCCAACGCTGTATTTGGAGTAAGTCATGTACTATCCTTTACTCTCTATTGCTTTAGGCTCGGTACTCGGCGCATGGTTGCGCTGGTTTTTGGGGCTAAAGCTGAATCCAATTTTTCCTAATATTCCCTTGGGAACCGTCACAGTTAACTTTGTCGGTGGCTTTATTATTGGTTTTGCAATTTCTTACTTTTCTCAAAGCTCACTGAGTCCAAATTACAAACTGTTTGTGATTACAGGCTTCTGCGGTGCATTAACCACATTTTCGACCTTTTCTGCCGAGATTATTGCCTTATTACAAAGTGGTAAGTTGGGCTATGCCTGTGCAGCGATTCTGATTCATGTGATTGGGTCATTGCTGTTTACCATTTTAGGCATGAGTTTGCATCAATGGCTCAGTGCTGCATAACTTTGGAGTAATGACCATGAATGGATTTTTACTGAGTTTTTACACGGCACAAAATCGGACTTATCAGGGACAACCGATGAGTGAATGGTTATTGGCTGTGGCGAAGCAGATGAATTTACGTGGCGCCACGGTACTGGCAGGCATAGAAGGAATTGACCATCAAGGCTTATTGCATTCCGCCAGTTTTTTTGAGTTGGCTGATCGTCCTTTACAGATTCAGTTTGCGGTCAGTAATCAACAGGCGGCAGAATTATTGGACTATTTAAATAACAAAGAAATTTCTTTGTTTTATGTCAAAACGCCGATTGAATTTGGTGTGCTGGGGCAGGCCAAGGCAGATTCTTGAAAGGGAGGCATAAAAAAAGAAGTCTAAGTGGAGGAGAGATAGTCTTAGACTTCTAATGCTTACAGCCTAATGTGTGAAACTTAAATGAAAATTAACCTTTACGGTTGAAACGCGCAAAGCGTTTGTTAAAGCTTGCGACGCGGCCTTCATTACTGGCTTGGCGAACTTCACCTGTATAAAACGGATGCGAAGCACTGGAAATATCAAGGGTAACGTAAGGATAGACCTGACCTTGATATTCTTTGGTTTGTTTGGTCTGAAGCGTACTGCCAATCAAGAAATAAGCATCGGCATTGGTATCGTGAAACAAGACTTGTTGATAAGCGGGGTGGATATCTTTACGCATTTTGAAGGACTCCTATTGTTTATAGAAATGTTATAACATAACAATACATGCCGTCAATCTTATTCATTTCAAGTTTTTTTGGAATTTATGTGTAAAAAATGAATCAGCAAGTATGGAAAATGGAGCTTTGTATAAGCCTATTAATTGATTAAGTTATTGAATATAACTGAAATAAAAAAGCCAATCATCTGATTGGCATTGTTATGACGTTTAGTTCGGAACCAGTTCTTCAAATAAATCATTGAGATTATCATGTACTTTGAGGTGGATCAGGTTCCAGTAATGCCCTGAAATGGTTCGGTTGACCATTAAGGTATCTGGGGAAGGCTTAAACACATCCCAGTATTTTAACGATTTTTTCACCAACAGCATGCCATCGTGATGTGATGAGTTCTCGGCAAAGTCATAATGGGTGCTTAACGGGCGTAACAGGATTTCAATCCATTGTGTATACAGTTCAGTCGGGAATTTTTGTTTCTCGGCAATCGAATGCAGTTCAACCAGTAAATCTTCCAGTTGAGCAATATCCTCTTGGCGAGCGGCATTGACCAGTGCTTTAAAGTGCTGAATGATTTCAGGTGAAAGGGTCTTAACGCTGCCATAATCATAAATAATCACGCTACCATCTTCACGGAAAGCAAAATTGCCTGGATGTGGGTCACAATGGAACCGTTTCAAGAAAAACATTTCCTGCCCTAGGGCCCGAATCAGGCGACGACCGATTTGATTACGGGTTTCCACCGACCATGTGCTGGCGGTTTCAATCGATTCACCCTGTTCAAGACTCAGGGTCAGCACCCGACGTGATGAATAATCCTTATATACAGTCGGAATGATGATCTGATCATCTAGCTTTTCATGGAAGGTTTTAAAGACCTCTAAGTTTTGTGCTTCGATTTCATAATTCAGTTCGGCAGATAAACTGTCTTGGATTTCCTGAAATAGTTGATCTTGCAGCTTTTTATCAATCTTTAATACACCCATTAAGCGTAAAGCCAGACGGACCTGTTTTAAATCACTTTCACAGGCTTGATCCACCCCGGGGTATTGCACTTTCACCACCACAGCTTGTCCATTCGGCAGCACCGCGCGATGGACCTGACCAATTGAAGCCGCCGCAAAGGGTTCTGTTTCAAAAGAGCTAAAAATCTGGTTTAACGGTTTGCCCAACTCTTTTTCAATTTGTTGCTGAATGGCTGTAAAAGGCATGGCGGGGGCTTGGCGTTGCAATTTAGCAATCGCCTTCGCCACTTCTGGTGGGAAGATATCCTTATATTGCGAGGCGATTTGCCCGACTTTCATCACTGCGCCTTTCATCTCACCCAAGGTGTCTGCAATCTGTAAACCAATATCTTGAAACAGTTTGCTGCGCGCTGCATTTTTTTGTTCTTCATCTGCGGTGAGATTGCGGATGGAGTTGGCAACGCTTTTGCTGGCAATACTTGCGGTCATGCCAGCCAGTTTGAAAAAACGCTTACTGGGAGAGCTTGCATGTTTTGCCATATGGACTTGACCTCGGGTGATCCAGTTTCAAAGTGATGCTTTGATCATAGGCGACAAAACTTAAATTGCCTATACCAAAATGTTAAGTGATGTAAGTATGCTGTGAAGGGGGGAAATGGAGGTATTGAATGAGAGGATGAGTTTAAGAGCAGCGTCCATGCTGCCCTGAATCAGTAACGCTCAATGCAGGTTAATTTTTATGTATTGAGGGCACGTTGTGCTAAACGTTTATTATTTAAATATAAACGGCCGATCAGTAATACACAGGCAATACTTAAACCAAGGATCAGGCCGAGCCAAACGCCTGCCACCCCCCAAATGGTATAACGCGCCAGATATAAGCCGATTGGGAAAGCAATGACCCAGTAGGCCATTAAGGTAATCCACATCGGGGCCTGAGTGTCTTGCATACCACGTAAACAACCTGCTGCACTGACTTGCCATGCATCCATCAATTGATACGCCATCGCGAACCAGAGCAGGTACATCGCTACAGGAATCACGTTGATATCCGTGGTATAGATCGCCACGATATGGGGACGCGCAAGTGCAATTAGAGTCATGGTCAAGGCCGCAAAGATCGTGGCAGTGATCAGTCCTACAATTTGTACTTGACGCATCGCATGCCAGTTTTGTTCGCCATAATACATGCCAACACGAATCGTCAAGGCAATCGCTAAGGACAACGGAATCATAAACAGTTGTGAGGTGACTGAAATGGCAATCTGATGGGCTGCAATGGCATTTTCACCGAGCGGACCCAGTACAATCGCTCCAGTACTAAAAATGCTGACCTCAAAAAATACCGCCAGACCAATTGGTAAACCCAGTTTTAAAATGCGTTTAATCCAAACGGGATCAAGTTTTTCCCATTTGGTGAAGATCGGTGCCTGTTGATAGGCTTTGGCTTTGGAAATATAAGTGGCCAAAGTGATAAACATCAGCCATTGCAAGATCGCTGTTGCAAAACCACAGCCTGCGCTGCCCAATGCCGGGATTGGCCCAAAGCCATACATAAAAATAAAGTTCAGCGGAATCAAGACCAATAAGGCAATCAAGCTAATTGCGGTCACGGGGCGGGGATGCCCCAATGCTTCAGAATAACTGCGTAGCGCCGCATACATCATCACGGCAGGCATACCAAAGCCAATCGCATGTAAGAACAGGCTTGCTTTCGGGATTAAGCTTTCAGGTACGCCCAATAGTGGCAGGAACATGGGCATACCTTGCAGAATCAACATTGCTACAATCCCGAGAATCACAGCCACCCATAAGGACTGGCGGGCAATGGTTGGAATTTTTTCAGGGGTTCTTGCACCACGGGCTTCAGCTACCAAAGGGGTGGTTGCTAACATAATCCCTGCAAATAACAACATGACGGGAATCCATAGACCAACACCCACGGCTATTGCAGCCAAATCAGTGGCAGACAAATGCCCCGCCATAATTGTGTCAATTAAACCTAATCCAGCTTGGGCAAACTGGGTAATCAGGATTGGAAACATCAAATGGAACAGCTGTTTCAGTTCAAAGCGCTTGGTTGTGACATGGGACACAAAAAATACTCTTATTAAAATGGGGGATTAGCGTTGTAGTGTGAGTAAAACACCAATAAAAATCACAATACTGCCCAACAGGCGTTGCCAGTTAATCGGTGTTTTTTCAGTACCTAACCAGCCAAAGTGATCAATGAACATGGAAATCACCAACTGTCCAAAAATAACCAAACCCGAGAAGGTTAAAAATCCGAGTTTGGGTGCAGTATAAATGCTCATGCTGATTGCATAAACCCCGAGGCAGCCACCCAGCCAGAGAAACCAGGGGATCTGTGAAAGTTCCGTTAAACTAGGTTTGCTTGCAGTTTGAAAATAAACCAGAAGGGCCAGAATCAGGGTGCCAATAAAAAAAGAAAGTAAGGCGGCTTGTAGCGGAGAATTCAGATATTCGCGAAGTTGTGCATTGATTGCCGTCTGAAAAGCCATTGCAATCCCGATCCCTAAAGCAAGGGGCAGAATCAATAGCAACTGGCTGGAAATTTTCATCATATTATCGGTCTAATTGTTCTTTATGCTTTCAGTCTAACTGAATAAACCCGAGATGATAAGCCGTATGCAATATTGAAGCTGCAACCGTGCCGAGTCGAGTCATGTTAAAATGATCAAGTTCTTTCATTGAGCTTGTATCTTGAGTCTGTTAAATCCTGCAAATATCCCACTGTCCTTGTATATCCACATGCCATGGTGCGTACGTAAATGTCCTTATTGTGACTTCAATTCGCACGCTGTTCCCGATGGACAATTGTCGATAGATCTGGAGCAGCAATATTTGGCTGCGTTGGTGGCTGACTTTGAGACGCAGATTGAAATGGCACAAGGTCGAGCCATTCATAGTGTATTTATTGGTGGGGGGACGCCGTCACTGATTTCTGCGCAAGGTTATCAATGGCTGTTTGATCAACTTAAAGCTCGTTTAGACTTTGAAACCGATTGTGAAATTACCTTGGAAGCCAATCCGGGTACGGTGGAACATGATCCATTTGCCGATTATCTGGCGGTGGGTATTAATCGTTTATCACTGGGGGTGCAAAGTTTTGATCCTGAACATTTACAGCGACTCGGTCGTATCCACTCAGCCAATAATGCACTGGATGCCATTCAACAGGCGCGTCAGGCTGGCTTTGAGCGCGTAAATGTCGATCTCATGCATGGCTTGCCCCAACAGACGGAACAACAGGCGTTAACGGATCTTAGATTGGCTGTGGAGCAGGGTGCAACGCATATTAGCTGGTATCAACTTACCATTGAGCCGAATACCGTTTTTTTCCGTACTCAACCTGTATTGCCACAAGATGAAATTTTGGAGCATATTCAGGCGCAAGGTGAGACCTATTTAAAAGCCAATGGTTATGTGAATTATGAAGTTTCAGCGTGGCGTAAGGAAAAGCCATCAGCACATAATGTAAATTATTGGGAATTTGGAGATTATTTGGCGATTGGTGCAGGTGCTCATGGCAAAGTTACCCGACCAGATGGCGTTTATCGTTTTCAGAAAACCCGCTTGCCGAAGGATTATTTAGCCAAAGTGCCTGCGGAACATGTGCAAATGAAGCGTATCGAGACAGACGAATTGCCCTTTGAATTTATGATGAATGCATTGCGCTTAAATCAAGGCGTTGCTGCTGAACTTTATACCCAGCGTACCGGATTGGATTTGAGTGAGTTGGAAGCACGGCTTAAACCATTACGCCAGAAAAAATTATTGCTTGCTGATCCGAGTCGGATCGCCTGTACTGAGCAGGGGCATATCTTTTTAAATTCGGTTTTAGAAGAATTTCTATAATTAAACTATCGTGATGCTTGCAGCATGGATGCTTCAGGCGATTGAAATGCTATAGTCATTTTTCTGAAAGAAATTAAGTAGACAATAAAAAAGCCTCATCAACTAAGATGAGGCTTTTTAGAATTTGGTGGGTCGTCCGCGATTCGAACGCGGGACCAACGGATTAAAAGTCCGCTGCTCTACCAGCTGAGCTAACGACCCTGAAAGAATTTTAGAGTAACACTCTAAAATTATTGCAAGACAAGCAAAGCGCGTAGTCTTACAAATCTTGATAACTTTCGGTTATCAATCCTTTTCAGGAAGATCAAAACATAAGATGGTGGGTCGTCCGCGATTCGAACGCGGGACCAACGGATTAAAAGTCCGCTGCTCTACCAGCTGAGCTAACGACCCATAAGCAAGTGTTTAAACATGCTACGCAACAGAAACTAATTGGTTCTAAATGCGTCTTCGTTTTGATGTTGCGTATTCTAGCAACTTATTCAGCTAACACAAGAGGAAATTTAAAAACATCTGCATGATTGTTTATAAAAAGCACGATTTCCTCTTGTTTAGCTAAAAAATAAACTAAAAACGGTACTGATAGCTTTGAATATTGTCAAATATCTCAGCATTTACATCAGAATAGCGATTTGCACCTGGTAATAAAACCAGCAAACGTTCAGAAGTTTTGTCTGGATTAAACGAATCTTCTTTCAGTTTATTTTTCTGATATTTAAATGTACCTGTGGTTTCGACTTTTTCTTGAACACGTAGGAACACTGGAATTGCGTAAGAGGGCAAGCATTTCTTGAATACGTTGACCATTTCGCTTAAATCCGCATCATTGAGTTCTGCACCGTCGACCAAGGTAATCGCGGCCATACCAGCACGGCCATTGGTATTTGGAATTTCAACACCGTAGACCACGGCTTCAGCGATTTTTTCATATTCGCAGACCATGTTTTCAACTTCGGTGGTCGAAACGTTTTCACCTTTCCAGCGGAAGGTATCACCTAAGCGATCCACAAACTGGGCATGACGGAAACCGATGTCGCGAACCAAGTCACCAGTGTTGAAGTATGAGTCACCTTGAGTAAAGACATCTTTCAAGATCACAGATTTGTTCTTCTCAGGGTCGGTATAGCCATCAAATGGAGAGCGGCTGGTGATTTTACCAATAAGTAAGCCGACTTCACCGGTTTTCACTTTCTTGCAATAGCCTTTCTTGTCACGGACTGGCTCATTCTTTTCTTTATCAAATTCAACGATGGCATACGGGGTTGGAGAGAAGCCAACCGTATTGTCAAAGTTGAAGATATTGCTAAAGCCTATATTTCCTTCACTTGAAGCATACAGTTCGAGTACTTCTTCGACACCAAAGCGTTCTTTGAACTTGCTCCAAATATTTGGACGCATGCCATTACCAATCATTTTGGTGACACGATGGGCACGATCTTGTTCAGTTGCTGGTGCATCGATTAAGTAACGGCAGAGCTCACCTACATAACCAATCGCAGAAGCATTAAACTTCTGTACGTCTTTCCAGAACGCACTGGTTGAATATTTACGACGTACCGCCAGGGTTGAACTGCCGGCAATGACACCACACCAGCACACCACCACACCAGTTGCGTGATAGAGCGGTAGGGTCACGTACATCACATCATCTTTACCTAAGTTCAGGATATGGCCATAGGTGCCATAAGCAAGTGTCCAGCGACTGTGGGTAAAAATCACGGCTTTTGGCAAACCCGTGGTGCCTGAGGTGTAGATATAGAACAAGCCATCTTTACCGGTTACGGTACGTGTGGTCGATGGATTAAATTTCGGAAACTGGTCAATTTGTAGCGCTAGATTGACGTAGCCTTCTGGTGCTGTACCTGCATTTTTACGGGTTTCCTGATCGGCAAACCAGTGAAAACGATCTTGGGCAACTTTTAAATCTTGACGTGCTTCATCAATGGCGGCACGCACTTCTTCACCGGCAATCACAGCAATCGGATTGACCAAGTTTATGCTATGTGCGAGAACTTTACCCACCTGAGAAGTATTGACGAGGGCAATGGTTACCCCGATTTTTGCTAAAGCAACAATGCTGGCGATCAGTTCAGGACGGTTTTCAACCATCACCGCAATCACATCACCTTTTTTCGCACCGAGTGACAAATAGTAATGTGCAATCTGGTTTGCCCATTCATTTAGCGCCTGGTAACTGTAACTTTGATCTTCAAATAACAGTGCGATGCCTTGAGGGTTGCGCTTGACTGCTTTTTCAAAGGCAATCCCTAGACCTGCGGGAGAAGATGGCGTTCGTAAATATGCCTGTTTAAGACCATTAAGGATATGAGGTACTTTAGTGATGAAGTTTGGAAGTCGAGTAGCGACATCACCAAGGGTAATAATATCGGTCTGCGTAGTCTGGCTCATATCAATCCTGTTTATTTTTCGATCAATCCAAAAATGGCTATCCGTAAGAACACAACCATTCACACCATTGTCGTTGATGCTGTTTTGTAATGGTAAGTCCCTAGAGCAATCAACCTAATTTGACAAAATAACAAAAAAGCCTAGTCACCGAAATGACTAGGCTTAGCCTTATTGAGTGCAATTTAGCAAATTACTCATTGCTGGCTGTTGCTTTTTTCGGTGGACGGCCACGCGGACGGCGAGGGCGGCTCGATTTCTCTTTTTCCGCTTTCGCTGCTTCATCTTCCGAATCTGCCTCGGTTGCAACAGATTCTGCTTTTTCTACAGCTTGATCTGTTTCAACGGCTTCAGTTGCTGCTTCGACAACAGGCTCAACTTCAGCAACCACAGCAGGTTCAACCGTTTCAACTGGCGGTACTTCTGCTGGAGCAGCATCTGTATTGGCCAGTTCCAATGGCTGTTGTTCTGGTGCTACAGCGATAGTTTCTTCTGCAACGACAGCTTCGACTTTCTTCACTTCTTCTTTCGGTTCTGTGTTTTCAGCCGCTGCTGGAGCAGCAGTCGAGGCAATGTGAGCTTCTTTTGCTTGTTCAGCGGCAAGTTTTGCCAAGCGACGACGTTCACGTGGGTCATTGGCAACACGAATGCTTGCTGCTTCAGGCGGTGTTAATGCTAACACAGGCGCTGGTTCAGCCTCTTCGGTTACTTTTTTGCTTGGAAGTTCAGCATCACGTGTTACAGGACGCTTTTCTTCTGCAACCGTTGTTTCTACAGCGAGAGTGCTTGCATATTGCTCAGCAAACTTTTGTAGGGCACGGTTAAACGTCGTGATTAAACCAAACTGCTCAATCAAGATGGTACAGTCTTCACCATAGACATGACGAATCAAGCTACCTAATGTGTATTGACCCAACGCTGGAATTTGCGATGGTGCAACTTTTGGTGCAGCGGCTTTCTGAGATGCTTGAGCACCACGTTGACGACGACGCGAACGCGGATCATTGCTGGCACGTTTTACGGGTGCTTGAACCGCGTCTTCTGCGACCGCAGCTGGTGCTTCTTTCGCAACGACAGGTTCTGCATGTGCAACAGGTTTTGTTTCAGCTTTTTCAACAACAGCAGGGGCAACCTCAGCCTTTGCTTTAGGTGTAGTAGCTTGTTGTGGATTCAGTGCAACAATCTCACTTTGACCTTGGTCAATGTTCACGATTAATGCCGTGTTCATCGGTTCTGCACGAGGTGCATCCACCACATCCACTTTGACTTGTTGTGGATTCGCTGGTGCTTCAGTGGTAGCAGGAGCTTCGTTTAACACGCTTTGATCGCGATGACGATTTGGGCGATTTGGACGTTGTTGATTACGATCACGACGTGGCAATGGCGCATTCTCATTGCCTTGAGCTGCATCATGATGCTGTTGCTGGTTTTGAGGCTCTTGCGACTGATGACGTTTTTGTTGACGTTTCAGTTCACGTTGCTCTTGGCGCTGTTCCTGACGTGACAACTGAACCACTTCTTCATGCACTTGGTTTTGTTGTTCATGTGCATGTGCATGTGCGTGTTGTTCACGTTGCTCTTTGTGCTTACGCTTCTTCTGGTTTTGATTCGGACGATGTGGTTTTTCGTCTTTCTCAAACTGCTCACGCGTTTCCTGTTTCACAGGATTCTGTGAAATATAGGCATTGTTTGCCGCTGGTGCAGCAGTTTCAGGAACAACAGGTACGTTCACCTGACCAAACTGGCCACGGCTTACTGCACCGTTATTCACCATTTGTTCAATCGCTGCCGCTGCATTTTGTGCAGAACGGGATTGATCAGTGGTTTGTGCTTGTTTTTGAACAAACAGGTTCTCTAACCAAGCGCAAGGGCTAGCTGACTTTTGCGTACTTACTTGTGGTTGTTTTGCTTGAGCGGCCTGTTGCTGAGCAGCGCCTTTCTTCTGTGGTGCAGCAGCTTGGTTTTGCGCAGCAGGTGCATGGTGATGCTCTGCATCTTCCAAATGCCAGTCTGAAGATTCATAACCCAATTCTTTTTCGCTAGAGCGGGTAGCTTCAGTACGTTCATAACTTGAAGGTGCAAAACCATCTGGATTGAACTGGATTTGGTAGTGTGGTGTTTCAAGGTGTGGATGCGGTAATACCGTCACACGAACATTTGAAGTCTGCTCCAAGTACACTAGGCTGTGACGCTTTTCATTCAATAAGAACGCTGCGATTTCAACAGGCACTTCAACTTGAACTTCACCTTGGCGTTCACGTAAAGCAATTTCTTCAACCTTACGCATGATTGAAAGTGACAACGAACGTAAGTCACGCACCATACCCGTACCATGACAGCGTGGGCAAACGTAACCAGTCGCTTCTTCTAAAGAAGGACGTAAACGTTGACGGCTCATTTCCATCAAACCAAAACGTGATAATTGGCCGAACTGAATACGTGCGCGATCGCTTTGTGTCGCTTCACGTAATTTCGCTTCAACCATACGTTGGTTACGGTCTTTGGTCATGTCGATAAAATCGATCACCACCAAACCGCCGATATCACGTAAACGCAGTTGACGCGCGATTTCTTCGGCTGCTTCTAAGTTGGTGTTTAACGCAGTTTCTTCAACATCGTGACCACGGGTTGATTTCGCTGAGTTAATATCGATTGAAACCAAAGCTTCGGTTTGGTCGATCACGATTGAACCACCAGATGGAAGTTTAACTTCACGTTCATAAGCGGTCTGGATTTGGCTTTCAATCCCAAAGTGAGCAAATAGAGGCTCATTCAAGGTATAGGTTTTTAACTTGTCCAGTTGACGCGGCATCACGGCTTTTACGAAATTGTACGCTTCGTTATAGGCTTGTTCGCTATCAATCAGGATTTCAGCCACATCATCACGTAAATAATCACGGATCGCACGTGTCACTACACCTGCTTCTTGATGTACCAACATTGGCGATGGGCCAGAGCTTGCTGAACCTTGGATTTGTGCCCAAAGGTCAAGTAAGTGTTGCAAGTCGAGTTGTAGTTCTTCTTGAGTACGACCAATCCCTGCGGTACGAACGATTACGCTCATGCCACGCGGTACATTTAAAGATGCTAAAATTTCTTTCAGTTCTTCGCGGACTGAACCTGAAATCTGACGGCTAATACCACCACCTTTCGGATTATTTGGCATGAGAACCAAGTAACGACCAGCAAGGGAAATGAAAGTAGAAAGCGCAGCGCCTTTGTTGCCACGTTCTTCTTTTTCAACTTGAACCAGTAATTCAGTACCTTCAGTAATGAGTTCACGGATGTTTGAAGTTTGACGAGGGTCAGCTTTGAAGTACGAGTTTGCAATTTCTCGCATTGATAAAAAGCCTTGACGCTGTGCGCCGTACTCAACGAAAACCGCCTCTAGAGATGGCTCAACGCGAGTGACATGACCTTTATAAATATTTGATTTTTTTTGTTCGCGTGTACGATTTTCTAAATCAAAATCGTAAAGACGATTACCAGTGATAAGTGCAACGCGAACTTCTTCGGCGTGGGTTGCATTAATCAACATACGTTTCATGGGTGTGACACCTAATAGTGATGCACACAAACAATCAGCCCAATATTGTTGAGCAAACATCAAATTGGCGCGATCAAGACTCAGAAGCAACTTTGTGTAGGAAGTTCTAAGACCACTGGCTGTAAATATCCAGCTGGGGTTTTGATTCGGTTATTTCGATGTCAGCAATATTGCTTCAATCTTGAATCTGTTGATATTTCATGGCATGTCTTACATCTGAGAAATATCACTAGATCCGACATAATCAAAGTTACCTGTACGCTTCACTGGCGGGTGAGCGGTGCATTGGATGGTGACTTTCACTGTCATTAAGCATTGAAGTCGATCCATCTGGAAGTCTTGATACGGAATGATCATCGTATCTCTGCTTGGCAGTTCCAATGCATCAACGCTTTAGCCTGAATGCGACATCAGGGAGCAAATTGTCTGATGTGGATCAGTTTACGTTTAATAACCAGCAAATTGCTGGCGACATATTTTTTCTGAACAAACTGTATGTGCTGATGCACAATTAAACGCAACAGTTTGCCATTTTGCCGATATAATAAGCCTTCGGCGTCGGCATAATTCTTTAGGACCTATCCGAGTTGTGGGTGAATATCTCATCGATTTAAAATTTTATCTAAATAAAATTTCTGATTTGATGCTCACTTACGGCGGTATCCGTGCGCTGAATATATCAAACCTTGCAGCATCTGCCTATGGGCTAAGTTTAGGTTTCTTGTGAAATAACTTAGCTAAATGATCATTTTTTAATCATATTTAGCAAATCTTGGATAAATCGAGCGTATGAATTCTACACAACAATGGCAAAGTGTCACTTGGTTTGACGTGGATGAGCATCAAGACGGGCAGCGAATAGACAATTTTTTATTCACCCGATTAAAAGGTGTACCGAAGAGTCGAATCTATCGTTTGATTCGTGAAGGACAAGTACGCGTAAACAAAAAAAGAATAAAAGCAGAAACCCGTTTGAATATTGGTGACCAGATTCGGGTGGCCCCAATCCGCTATGAACAAAAGGATGAAACGGCTGCACCCGTGAGCGATGATGTGGCGCAAAGTTTACTGAGCCGTGTGGTGTATGAGGATGAAGGTTTACTGGTGGTCAATAAGCCATCAGGCATTGCCGTGCATGGGGGAAGTGGTGTGGCCTATGGTCTGATTGAGGCCCTACGTGCAGCCACAGGCAAAAAGTATCTAGAGCTGATCCATCGTATTGACCGTGATACCTCGGGGCTGGTGATGATCAGTAAAAAGCGTAGTACCTTAAAACTGTTACAGGACTTACTGCGTGAACATAAAATTCAAAAGACCTATGCCGCAATTGTGAAAGGACAGGTCAGTTTAGACCGGCAGATGATTGATGCGCCTTTACTGCGTTATGAATTGGCCAATGGCGAACGTCGTGTGCGTGTGACCAAAGAAGGCAAGCCAAGTAAAACCGACTGGAAAGTCGTTGAACGTTTTAAATCAGCAACTTTGATCCATGCATCACCACTCTCGGGACGTACTCACCAGATTCGTGTGCATGGTCTCAGTATTGGTCATCCTCTGGTTGGAGATGATAAATATGGTCATAACACGGCCTATACAGGTCCGGAAGCACGTCGTTTGTGCTTACATGCCATGCGTTTGGATATCCCCAATTATCCAAGTATTGAAGCGCCAATGCCTGAGGATATGCAGCAGGTGATTGAACAGTTGAGAAAACAGAAATGAGTCCAAATATCGAGTTGGTGATTTTTGATTGGGACGGCACTTTATTCGATTCGGTTGGGCAAATTGTGGCAAGTTTGCAATATGCGGCGCAACAGTTTGAACAACCGCTGACCGATGAGGCGGCCAAAAGTATCATCGGTTTGGGTTTGCCTGAAGTCATGCAAATTCTGTTTCCACAAGTTCCAGATTTACACCAAGATATATTGCAGTGTTATGCCGATCACTATGTGGCAAACTCGAAAAGTGATGTCTGGTTTGACGGTGTGGCCGAGTTATTGGCTGATTTAAAGCAACAAGGTTTAAAACTCGCAGTTGCCACAGGCAAAAGTCGTAAAGGTTTAGATCGTGTGCTCGTGCAAACCAATAGTCTTGCGCTGTTTGATATTACCCGAGCGGCCAGTGAAACCAAATCCAAGCCTGATCCCTTGATGTTGCAGGAGATTTTGACTGAACTGGATGTGGCAGCTGATCGTGCGATTATGGTGGGTGATACCAGTTATGACTTGGAAATGGCGCAAAACCTGAAGATGCCACGGATCGGGGTCAGTTATGGGGTGCATAGTATTGAGACTTTGCAGCAATATCAGCCCTTAACTGTCGCGCATACGGTTCAAGATCTGCATGTGTATTTGCAGCGTGTGCTCAATGTGGCGGCTTTAACTGAAAGTTAAGCGCTTCAAATCAGATGAAAGGACAAGGAGGGGGAGGTCTACTTTCCCTTTCTACATAATAACAATAGGGACCGTATGAGTCGTTCAATCCGTTTACTTCATTTATTACAGCTGCTCCGCGAATACCGTTATCCCGTGACTGCGCAGGTCTTGGCAGAACGTTTGCAGATTAGTCAGCGTAGTGTCTATCGTGATATCGAAAGCCTACGTGAACAGGGGGTTGGGATTGATGCGGCAGCGGGTTTGGGTTTTCAGCTCAAACAAGATTTTTTGTTACCGCCAATGACACTGAATGAAACTGAAATTGAAGCGATTTATTTGGCTTTAAACTGGCTGAATGACATTCCTGATCTGGCATTGAAGTCGGCTTCAACGTCGGTATTGGCCAAACTGAATGCCGTTTTGCCTCAACATTGTCAGCATTTACTGCAACAAACCACTTTAAGATCCATCAATGTCTGGTTACCCGTGAATGAAACCTTGGTGGAGCAAGTCAGATTGTCGATTCGTCAGCAAGTCAAAATCGTTGTCGATTATGCGGATGAGCAGCAACGAATTAGTTCCCGTACTTTATGGCCTTTCGCACTGGGCTATTTTAATGATCGGATTGTGTTGGCAGCATGGTGTGAATTACGCCAAGGGTTTCGTCATTTTAGGATTGATCGTATACAGCAATTAACCTTGAGCCAAGAGCTCTATCCACAATTCAAACAACATCTTTTTCAACAATGGTGGACACAGGAGGTGTGCCGTTCGACTACTGACAAAAACTGACAAACAACACGATTAAATTGAAATAAGACCAACAAACAAGGAAATATCAAAATGGCTCTTCAACTTTATACCAATAATTTTTCGCGTGGCGTCGTGGTTGACTGGTTGCTCATTGAATTGGGCATTGAATGTGAACGTATTGAAGTTGCTTTCCAAACCGAAATGAAAGCTCCAGAATATCTAAAAATTAATCCCTTTGGCAAAGTGCCTGTACTGGTGGATGGTGATATTGTTGTATATGAGTTAGATGCAATTTGTGCGTATTTGGCCGATAAATTTGCCGAAAAAGGTTTGGCACCAGCACTGGATGACCCTAAACGTGGGATATATTATCGCTGGTTGTTCTTTATCTCTGGCCCGTGGGAAGCAGCATCGACCAATAAAAAGTTGGGTGTTGAAGTGGCAGCAGATCAGAAAGTATCGGTGGGATATGGCGATTATCAAGATGCCTATAATGCCTTGCTGCAAGGATTAAGTGAGGTTGATCCCTATTTATGTGGTCAGCAATTTACGGCCGCCGATGTCACGGTTGCTGCTATGTTATTTTGGCAATTGAAAATGGGTGACGTTCAATCTCATCCTGCGATTGAACATTATCTAAATAATGTTAAACAGCGTCCAAGCTACCAAAAATTTGCTGCATTCTTTAGCAATGTCTAAGTCCGTGTAGCGCTAAAAAGCCGACTGAACTCGGCTTTTTTTATTTTACAATAGTCCGTTTACGTGTGGATGAGCTGTCTAATGCAAAGATACGGCTGATTTCGGTCAGTAATTGCTTTATTGCGAGACTCGGTTCATGTCTTTGATAGCTCATATAGACCTCCAGATATGGAAGTGCATGAC
This sequence comes from Acinetobacter sp. NBRC 110496, assembly GCF_000876115.1. Taxonomy (NCBI): domain Bacteria; kingdom Pseudomonadati; phylum Pseudomonadota; class Gammaproteobacteria; order Moraxellales; family Moraxellaceae; genus Acinetobacter; species Acinetobacter sp. NBRC 110496. Next base: position 73,106 of record NZ_BBTF01000003.1, on the reverse strand, counting down.
TTAAATGACCAATAACAACGTGCTCGGTGGCTAAGGCTTGGATATAGGCAGGCAAAATGGCACAGTGTCGACCTGATTGTACCATTTGAATCGCTTCAGCGATGGTTGCGGCTTCATCTATACATTGAAAATGAATCTGTTGCTGCTTAATGTACTGGGTAATGCTTTGCGCCAAAGCGGGGGAAAGCTTAGCGGTCAAAATCGTGAGGGGGAGGTTGTGCAGTTGCGCGAGGTCAATGTTTACACATTGGGCCAAAGGGTGCTGTTTGGGAAGCAGGAACAGCAACGGTTCTTTAAAAACCAATTGGCTTGCAAAAGTCTCATTTTCGAATTTTTGATTAATAAAAATAATATCCAAATCACCTTTTTTGAGTTTGCTGATCTGATCCCGTTCTTTCAGGTTGAGCGTTCGAATCTGCAGTTTCGGCAATTTGAACCTCAAGCGTGGTAATAGATAAGGGAAAATACGAATTTCTGCCGAGGGAACAAAACCAATGCTTAAACATTGAGCTTTAGCAGCAGCAACTTGGCGCGCCATGACGATGGCTTTCTCCGCTTGAATCAGGGTTAAACGAGCCTGTTCCAGAAAAACTTGCCCCTCATCGGTAAGTTCAACTTTTCGTTTGGTCCGGTGCAACAGTTGTACACCAACATCATTTTCGAGATCTTTAATTTGTTGACTAAGTGAGGGCTGTGCTGTGTGTAGTTTCAGTGCTGCTTTACTAAAACTCAGTTCTTCAGCAACGGTAATGAAATAGCGTAAATGACGTAATTCCATAAGACGGGTCCAGAAGTGTCTTATTGTTCTTTTGGTTATGCTGAATAGAACATCATGCGATGGGCGCATTATGGCTAAGATGATTTTATACACAATATGCTTTTTTATAAAATATTAAAATAGATAGAGTATTCATTTTTTTAAATTTGAACCGAATTGTCATCAAGCCTTATTAGTTCGGTAAAATTGTGTTGACTCTGTGGGAGAAAATCAGCATAACTAATAAGCTTATGTTAGGATCAGAGACCAGTTACAGGAATCTGGAATGAGGCGATAATAGTAGAAAAATCATCATGATTTTAAAGACTCGCGCATCAAAATATCTCTAGGATTTAAACGCGAAATAACCTTAGCAACCTCATGCAATACGATTCCAGCAAAGAAGAAATACATGAAAGATAAGCCGACATTAACCTACCAATTGCCGACACAATCTTGCTTGAGCCATACTTGGGCAAAACCTCCTTTTCCGCATGAGGCTTCTGATCACTGTGGGATTGATCGTTTTTATAATCTGGAAAAACCTTTAACCCCATTTGATCGTAAAGGCTTATTAAAATGGTTAGCGACACGTCAGTCTTCTACCTGGAAGATAGATCATAACCATGAGTCCAACCTGCGTAATCAAATGCTGGAGTTGCCACAAAACCGTCCACATGCGGATCTCAATGATTGGCAGATTTGGTTTGTTGGGCATGCAACTGTTCTGATTCAAATTGGCCCCTATAATTTCCTGACCGATCCCGTCTGGTGTGAATATGTCAGCCCGAAACAGGGCAATGGCCCGCGCCGTGTTTGCCCCGCAGGGATTGCGCTTGAACATCTGCCAACGATTCATGGCATATTGCTGAGCCATAATCATTATGATCATATGGATTTGGCGACTTTAGACTGGCTACATCAAAAATTCGAAATGCCAATTTATACGGGGCTGGGCAATGCGTATTACATGCCGAAGCATTTACATGTGATCGAAATGGATTGGTGGCAGGAAATCCCGTTTCATGATGAATTAAAGATTGCCTATACACCTGCACAGCATACTTCTGGGCGAGGTGTACGAGATCAGAATCGCGCCTTGTGGGGGGGATTTTCTTTACTTGCCAAAACAGGACATTGTTTCTTTGCAGGGGATACCGGGTATTCAGGACACTTTAAACACATTCATGAACGTTATGGCGATGCCAGAATGGCTTTATTGCCGATCGGGGCTTATGAGCCAAGGTTGCTGATGCGTTATGTGCATATGAATCCGCAGGATGCATTTCACGCTCATCTGGATTTGCATGCCCATCGTTCACTGGCAATTCATTACCGTACCTTTCAGTTGACCGATGAAGATCGGGATGCCCCCGAGCATGAACTGCAGCAGGCCATGAAATCTTCCTCCAAACTGGTGAGTCCTTTTTACTGTATCCGTGAAGGACACTTTATTCGGGCTTAGCATGTTGTAGTGCTTGAATACAGTGAAGTGAAATCACCGAAAGACTTGCCAACGCAATATTCATGACAACAGGATTGAACGCCTGATAAATCTTGTCTGGATAAATCAGTAAAACCAAAATAAGTAAGCCAATTAGGCTGATGATACTGAGCAAGTGCAAATATTTATGCTGGATCCAGAAAAAAAGACTACCAACAATGATTTCGGCGAGACCTGAAAGTGAAATCATCCATGCCATATAAGATGGCGCGATATTGAGTTGTTGCCAAAGATATTGTTCATCTGGCACCTGAAAAATTAACTTCGGCATTAATCCCTGATAAATCCAAAGGCTGCCAATCACCCACTGACAAAACGTTAAGATCTGTTGAATAGTCTGTTTTTCGCTATTCATGCGACAACCTCATCCAAGAGAAAATGTTGCTGAATATCTGGAGTCACCACATAACATTGTTTAGTTTTACCAAAAAGGCGATAACGATTTAATGCGACACATCGATAAGCAAAATCTCGGATGGTTTTAGGCACAAGACGGGCATGTCTCAAACTGGAATACGGAAAATCGAGGCGCTGAATGATACGGAGAAAAGCAGTTGATTCGGTATAGCATTGACCATTTTCCAATAAAACCATCGTTTCAAAGTGATCAGTAGGAAGATGGCAATAGGCAAGGAGCTGTTGTCCTAAACTGGATTGTACCGATACCAATTTGAATTGGTAGTGTTGATCATGCCTGATCATAAAATCTGCCCAAGCTGAACAGAGTACGCACACTGCATCGAACAGGATGATGTTATGGCTTAGAATCAGTTGCTGTAATGGTTTTTGCATGGTTATTTTTCTAATAAGAGATTAAATAAATTGTCACCCAACGGCATTAAAAAAGCCATCCGAGGATGGCTTTTGATTTCAATATTTAAGACTTACAAAAAGCTAGGCAAATGACGGGCTGGATCGGTTTCCCGAGCAGCTTGTGCATCTGCAACCGTAAGACCGAGTGCTTTTGCAACACCTTCTCCATAAGCAGGGTGGCAAGCATAGCAGTTACGGATATGACGATACTTGATGAAGTCCAAAGCATCACCCATGGCGCGTGCAGTATTGCCAAATAACGCATCTTGTTGTTCAGGGGTCATCAACTCGAACAGGGCACGTGGCTGGCTAAAGTAATCGTTGTCATCTTCCCGATAATCCCAGAAATCTGCATCGCCATTGATTTTCAATGGAGGCTCTTTGTATTGAGGCTGCTCTTGCCATTGGCCAAAGCTGTTAGGTTCATAATGTGGTAAGCCGCCATAGTTGGCATCGATACGACCTTGACCATCTCGGTGGTTGCTATGCACAGGACAGCGTGCAGCATTAACAGGGATTTGTTGATAATTCACACCCAGACGATAGCGTTGTGCATCGGAGTAGTTAAACAGACGCGCCTGTAGCATACGGTCTGGTGAAGCACTGATGCCGGGTACCAGATTACTTGGTGCGAAAGCAGATTGCTCAACATCAAGGAAGAAGTTTTCAGGATTGCGGTTTAACTCAAATTCACCAACTTCGATCAATGGATAGTCACCATGTGGCCAAACTTTGGTTAAATCAAATGGGTGATATGGAACTTTCTCTGCATCCTGCTCTGGCATGACCTGTACATAAAGCGTCCATTTTGGGTAATCCTTACGCTCAATTGCATCGAATAAATCACGTTGATGGCTTTCGCGATCTTGACCAACCAGTTCGCCTGCTTCAGCATCAGTCAGATTTTGAATGCCTTGCTGAGTTCTGAAGTGGAATTTGACCCAGAAACGCTCATTGGCTGCATTGATGAAACTATAGGTATGACTACTGAAGCCGTGCATGTGGCGGTAGCTCGAAGGGATGCCGCGGTCTGACATCACGATCGTGACTTGGTGTAATGCTTCTGGTAGCAAAGTCCAAAAATCCCAGTTATTGGTTGCGCTACGCATATTGGTTTTTGGATCGCGTTTTACCGCTTTGTTTAAATCGGGGAATTTACGCGGATCACGCAAGAAGAATACTGGGGTGTTATTTCCCACCATATCCCAGTTCCCTTCCTCAGTATAGAATTTTAAAGCAAAACCACGGATATCACGTTCCGCATCTGCTGCTCCACGTTCACCAGCAACCGTGGTAAAACGTGCAAACATTTCTGTTTTTTTGCCGATCTCACTAAAGATTTTAGCGCGGGTATATTGAGTAATATCATGAGTGACCGTGAACGTGCCAAATGCACCTGAACCTTTGGCGTGCATGCGACGCTCTGGAATGACCTCACGGACAAAATTAGCAAGTTTTTCGTTTAGCCATAAATCTTGGGCTAATAAGGGCCCTCTTGCGCCAGCTGTCATACTGTTTTGGTTATCCACGACAGGGGCTCCAAAATCAGTAGTTAAGTGGCTATAAGGACATTTTTTATCGTCTTGGCTCATGTTCTATCTCCGTCAAGATGACCTGTGAGCTAGGTCACCTTAATTGTTTGACCGTTCAAAGATATGAATGTTTAACTGGCTCATATGTAAATTGGGTATCGAAATTTCAGATGCCTAAGTTGCGATTTACAATGATTGAGTTCACATCCTTTGTATTTTTACTCTAGGTTGATGAAAGCTTTTTTTCCAATGGATTAAAGTTGATGTCATAAATGCTTTATTCGATTGAAGCTGACTAAATCTTAAACATGAGTTGGGTGTTTGTGGATATGAAAATTGTTAAGAAAAGATAAAAGATCATGAAAAAATAAAGACTTAGTGTATTGCTTAGACCTGAAGAGGCGATTGAATTCGGTAAAATAAAAACAATGCTTTTCTTGAAGGATGTCTATTTTACATGTTGGAGTTATGTAAAAAGACCCGTAGAGCTAATTCTAATGGTTTTTTCTGTGTGGTGAATGGCGGTGGGTGCTGTGGCCAAATAGATGCAATTATTTGTAGTTAAATTATTTTTTCAAAAAAATAATACTCAGTAGCAGATATGTAAGTCATCAGAATTTCAGCATTTGTTATGCTATTTTGGGTATATCTTTAGAGAAGAGATTAAAACAAGAAAAAGTTAGCTTTGGGCTTCGGGTTATCCTTAACAGTTCTCGCAGGTTGTACATCGATGTCTCATAACGATCACAGCAAAGTACATGCTTCACAAACATTGAATGTTGAGTTTATTGGCCCAAGTACACATCAGGTGGCACAACAGCAGGGTACTGTGAGTTTATACGCCGTAGAAAAACGGATGGCGGATGTCCCGGCGACCTTGATCGAGAAAAAGAAAGTACAAGTGTCGCAAGTGCCATTTTCAGTGGAATTTACCCTTCCAGCAGATCACCGTCAGCGCATTCAGCCCCCTGTACGTGATGATGCCGAAATTAGCTATTATGTGACCTGGGAATCGGATGCTAAAAACTTGACGGGTAAAGATGCGATTGTGATTGATTATGATCGTAAATTCCCGAGCGTCACGCCAGGTCGCAGCAAACAGCAGATCTATTTAAAATAATAAATCAGCCCCATACCAAAAGAGCGATTATTAAAAAATAATCGCTCTTTTGGTATTTGAAAGCTTGATGTTTTATGCACTCACCAAACGGTTGGATTTGACCATATCTGCTAGACCGTGCGTTTTGAAATAATGTTCCAGCCAGCTTTTAATCACCAGCGGGTTATTCATCTGTAGCACATCATCCAATAGTTTTTTGGCGTCGCTCATTGGAACATGACAAATCGCCTTGCGGACTCGGAGAATGTTGCTCGAACTCATGGAAAGAGTATTAAAGCCCATGGCCATCAGCAAGATTGCTGATAACGGATCACCTGCCATTTCACCACAGACACTGACGGGTTTCTGATGAATGTGGCAGTCTTCTACTAAGCGTTTTAACGCACGTAAAATGGATGGATGGAAATGCGAATAGACGTTGGCCACATGCGGGTTATTACGATCCACTGCCAGTAAATACTGGGTTAAATCGTTAGAGCCGACCGAGAAAAAATCAACCAATTCAGCAAACTCATCGATCTGTAACAGCACACTAGGCACTTCGACCATGATGCCGATTTTCGGTTTGGTGATTTTAACCTGTTCTTCTTCCTGTACTGCAATCCAGTCACGTTCCAGCAGATACAGCACTTCTTCAACTTCACTGACGCTGGTGACCATCGGCAATAAGATATGCAAATTATTCAGGCCAATACTGGCTTTGAGCATGGCGCGAATTTGTGCAGAGAAAATTTCAGGATGATCCAGCGTGAAGCGTAAACCACGCCAACCCAAGGCCGAGTTTTCTTCTTCGATACTGAAATAAGGCAAATCTTTATCCGCACCAATATCCAGAGTGCGCATAATCACAGGTTTGTTGGCAAAATGGCTGAGCTGTTGACGGTAAATGGCACGTTGTTCTTCTTCACCAGGGAAGCGTTCACGTAGCATAAAAGGAATTTCACTACGATAGAGTCCCACACCTTTGGCACCACGTTGTACACCACGCACCACATCAATCATCAAACCTGTATTGACGAATAGCGGAATGGATACGCCATCTGGGGTAATCGCATCTTTGGTTTCGTATTGCTTTAAATCTTTGGCGATTTGCTCTTCTTCTTTTTGCACTTCTTTATAACGTTGGCGTAAACGGCGTGGTGGATTGACAAAGACACGGCCCTGATAGGCATCCACAATCATCTCGATATCATCCAGTGTTGTGATGGGTAATTCAGTGACCCCCACCACCGTTGGAATCCCCAGCGCACGCGCGACAATGACCATATGGGAGTTGGCTGCGCCTTCAGAAGTGACAATCGCAGCAATATTATCCACGGGCAATTCAACCAAGGCCGCAGTACTGATTTCCTCACCAATTAAAATACTGTCTGGGCTCAGTTCACGGTGACTGGTATCGTTTTCTTGCAAGCAAGCCAAAATTCGGCGACCAAGGTCTTTGAGATCAGAGACACGTTCACGCAGATAATCGTCTTCCATTTGTGCAAACAGGACCACATGCTTGTCGATCACTTTGCGTACGGCACCCTGAGCCCAACTGCCGGCACGAATATGATCTTTAATTTCACTTGGCAGGGCATTCTCATCTAGCATACGCAGGAAGACACTGAATAAAGCGCGTTCTTCCGACATCAGCGAGTCTTGCATTTTTTCATCTAAAGACTGAATCTCCAAACGAACAGCAGCAATCGCCTGATCAAGCAAATCTAATTCTTCACTGATGTCTTCTGCTTCGCGATCTGGAATGACAGTCAGATCAGCAGGTGGATAGAGCACAATAGCACGGCCTAAAGCAATCCCACCTGCACCTGAAACACCTTGGAATGTTTTATAAGTTGAACCAGTCGTTGGTTTACGGAAAACATCGATATTACCCACTGCATGGGCATGGGCAATCACACCTGAAAGCTGCGCACAGAGTGTGACCAAAAAGGATTCAGCCGCCTCACTAAAATCTTGAGGTTCTTTGTTCTGTACCACGAGCACGCCCATGACCTTACGGCGATACATCACAGGAACGCCAAGGAATGAGTTAAATAACTCTTCGCCTGTTTCAGGCAGATAGGCAAAGCGTTCGTGTTTAGGCGCGTTGTCTAGGTTAACAATTTCTTCGCGTTGTCCTACCAGACCAACGAGACCCTCGCCGACATTTAAGGCGACATTACCAACCGCTTCTGGTTTTAAACCTTTGGACGCCATCAGCACATAACGGCGATTCCGTTCGTCCAGCAGGTAAATAGAACAAACATCCACATGCATGGCATCGGCCACATGATTGACCATAATGTCCAATGATTCATGCAAACTGACGGACGCATTAATTTCTTGCACAATGCGTCTAAGGGTGTCGAGCTGCATGTTTGACATGGATGTTTACTCCAATTTATTGAATCGTTATAGACCTAGTTATAACAGCTCTCTTGTTAAAAATCATTGCTTAAAATGATGATTTTTCAACAATTAACGCTGAGGTAATTGTAAACATAATTCCATCATGGCTTTACGGTAAACATCACGTTTGAAGTTGACCACTTGACCCAATGGGTACCAGTAACTCACCCATTGCCATTCATCGAATTCGGGTGGGTCTGACAGGTTTAACTGAATATGATGGGGCGATGCCGTTAACTTCAGTAAAAACCATTTTTGCTTTTGTCCAATACATACCGGATCTGAATCTGACCGAATGTACCGATGCGGCAAACGATAACGCAGCCAACCTTTTGTTTGCGCTATAATCTGGACGTGTTCGGGCAATAAACCGACTTCTTCTCTCAGTTCACGAAAAAGTGCCTGTTCAGGGGTTTCTCCAAATTGGATTCCTCCTTGTGGAAATTGCCAAGCATTGTGACCAATGCGCTTTGCCCATAAAACTTGTCCGTCATCGTTTGCCAAAATGATCCCGACGTTGGGTCGGAAACCTTCTGAGTCGATCATTTGGCTACCTAAATTTTATCTATATCGTTGACTTTGATCTCGGGGACAGTCACTCTTCTTGTCCAACTCGAAAAAGGTCAAAGTAAAATGTTTAAAAATTGCTATGATCTTAACGAATTTCTATCGACTAGCGGAGATAGATTTACATTTTTTTTCTTAATTTTCAGTTTAAACGAGAAATTCTATGCAATTGGCTTTGTTTGATTTAGATCACACGCTGTTAAATACCGATTCTGACCATTCATGGGGAGAGTTTTTGGTCAATGAAGCTTTGGTTGATCCAGTTCATCATCGTCAAATGAACGACAAGTTTTATGAAGATTATAAAGCTGGGCAGCTTGACCCGATTGCCTATAATGAATTTGTATTTGAATTTCTCACCCAGCACGATAATGCTTATTTAACTGAGTTACATCAGTTGTTTATGCAGAAGGTGATTCGGCCACAAATGCGCCCCAAAGGTTTCGATGCGATTAAAAAGCATCAGGCTCTTGGCCATGCGATTGTGGGCATTACCGCCACCAGTGATTTTATTACTGCACCAATTTTCCGTGAATTTGGTATTACCGAGATTATTGCCACCAATGCAGAAGTGCAGGATGGGCAATATACTGGAAAGGTAGCAGGTATTCCTTGCTATCAAAAGGGCAAGCTCGCACGTTTGGATCAATGGCTGGCTGGGCGAACGGTGAACGAGTCATGGGCTTACTCGGATTCAATCAATGATCGCTTCCTGCTTGAATATGCGACGCATGCGATCGCAGTCAATCCGGATGACCGTCTGGAAAAACTGGCACAAGCGCAGGCTTGGGAGATTCAGGACTGGTCAATATAAGCTGAGGCATGGATGCCAAATATTACCTGAGTAACGGGAATATTTGGCTATTTATCAACAACAAGAAAAAATATTGAATGACCTATTATATTTTAGAAAAATATAGAAAATATTAACGAATAGATTGAGAGCGTGATATGTCAGAACAACGCATTAAATTACCAAAACAACTCTGGACTGAACAGAGCATCGATTTAACCAGACATCGTTATCAAGGTAAATTACTGACCAAGAGTGACGGCTTGGCCTTAGGTAAAGCACAACGTAAAAAAATTCCGAGAGAGCAACTGGCACAACTGTCGCAACGCCCCAAAGCAATCACGGCACTGACTATTTATGAATGGAGTAATCAGGGACGTTTGGAGAAACTTAAACCGATTCGTGCCAAACGGATGAGTGTCTCGCCCTTTACTTTTTATCGGGGAATGCCTGCACTCATGCTATTCGATCAGGCATGGGAACCCTCTAATTCTGGCTTATTCCAGCAAATTTGTGGTGACTGCCATTTAAGTAATTTTGGTGGTTTTGCCAGCCCAGAGCGTAATCTGTTATTCGGTATTAATGATTTTGATGAAACTTTGGTTGCACCATTTGAATGGGATTTAAAACGTCTGGTGACCAGTCTGGTGATTGCAGCGAAAGAGATTGGTTTGCAGGAAAGTTCAGGCTTGAAAGCCATTCAGAATATGATCAGCGCCTATATCTCGCATCTGGATCAACAAACTGCCTTATCTCCTGTGCAAATCTGGTATGAACGCATTGATGCGACGATCTTATTAGAAAAAACGGAAAATCAAAAAGTCCGTAAAAAACTAGAAAAGAAAGTAAATAGTGCACCTTCTCGTGATAGTTCCTCGATATTACCGAAATTGACCCAGCAAGAGGGTGAATCTGGATTCCGGCATTTTATTGATGATGAACCCTTATTGTGGCATCCCAAAGCGGATGAACCATTTGGTCAGCATGCAGATGCTTTTTTTCAGTTATATCGTGATTCGCTAAAATACGATCGACAAGTGCTGTTTGATCGTTACCAACGGACGGATGTCGCACTCAAGGTGGTGGGTGTAGGCAGTGTTGGGACACGTGCAGCGATTGCACTATTTGAAGATGCAGATCGAGATCCGCTGATTTTGCAAATGAAGGAATCGACGCCTTCGATTTTGAGTCCGCTTTTTCCAGAGCCTGTTGTGCATGAAGGTGAGCGGGTTGTACGGGGGCAGCAACTAATGCAGGCGGCAAGTGATATCTTCTTAGGTTTTTCAACAGAAGGACAGCAGCATTATCTAGTGCGTCAACTACGAGATATGAAGATTTCGATTGATCTTTCTGGGATGGATGAAGCATTTTTCTATGAATATGCCGATAGCTGCGGTCTTGCGCTGGCTCATGCGCATGCCAAAGCAGGTAACGTCGATGTATTGAAGGGCTATTTGGGGGAAGGGAATACCATTACCCAGATCTTGCAGGATTATGCAACTCAGTCTGCTGAGCGTAATTTAAGTGATTATCAGCAGTTTATGAATGCAATTGCAGATGCCAAGATTCAGCTTGCTCAAGATCTTTAAGTGTCGCTGCAAACCCGCCTGTGGGGATAACAAATGATGCCCCTGCAAAGGGCGCTTTTTGTCATATGATGGTCATCTTTCATTTTTAAGATTAAAGCATGCAAATAACAATAAATCAGAACGTGCAGACGGCTCGCTTGCTGGACGGATTATTACAGTTAAAACGGCAGCAGCCGATGATCAAAACCAGATGGATTGCTGTTCCGATCTTGCTGTTGATCTTCATGTACAGTTGGCAGCAACAGTTTTTTAGCGCTTGGGTCATCTTGCCGTTCATGTGGACAGTGATTGTGCTGAATCTTGCCTTGATTGCACGCTCCAAATCTAAAAAATTACAAAAGATTGATCAATTCAAATTTGATCCTGTGTTCTGGGAAAGATTTAGATTTCGTTATCCAGAGGTGAGTCTCAAGCAACAACAATTGCTCGAGGCTGGTTTTAAGGACTATTTGGCTTTGCATGTGATTCGAAAACAAGCCTATGCCATGCCTTCAGATGCAGTTGATGCCTTGTGGCACGTCATGCTGGAATTTCCAAAACAATATCAGGACCTATGTAAGCAAACCTTAGGCCGATTTTTACATCATCAGCCCAATGACGGTAGCTCAACCTCAAAACAGCAGACCCAACAATTTTTTGAGGCATGGCGAGTCAGTTGTGGTCTGCATGCTTATCCGCCTAGAAATACCCTGTTATTGCCACGACTTTTTGCGGTTGATCAGGTTTTAAATTGGCAAGATGGCCAGTATTTTGATCTTGAATTGATGACCAAAGATTATATGCACTATCTGCAGGCTCAGCCATCTTCATCATCTTCGAGTTGTAGCAGTAGCAGCAATAGCTGTAGTAGTTGCAGCAGCTGTGGCAGCGGAGGAGGGGATTAGCCCACCTGCATCATGCGAACAAGTTCTTCAGCGGCTTTGGACTGAATTCGGGCAGGATGCCAGACCATACCAAGCTGGCGCTGCATATTCAGTTTTAAATCGAGTTGTTTTAAATCGCGATTGACCAAGGTTTTCGGCAGGACTGACCAGCCAAGGCCAATCGATACCAGCATCCTGATTGACTCTAGCGGATTATTACTCATGGTGATTTTGGGTTTAAGATTGTTTTTTTCAAATTCGGCGAGTGTAATCTGACTGGTGTAGGTTTGTGCGGCAGGTAATAAACTTGGGTAGGCAATTAAGTCTTCGAGTTTCAGTTGGCTTTGCTGGGCTAAGGGGTGGAAGGGTGCAGTCACAAATACCAGTGGGTCATTCCAGATCGTGACATAGTTGAGTCGGTCATCTCCAGCTGGCGGTAAGGTTAAAAAAGCCAGTTCCAGTTCACCCGCCAAGACCTGTTCATGAGCCTGTTCTGAATCGACAAAATGGACATCTAAAATGACTTGAGGAAAATGCTGCACAAAGTTTTTAAGTGGCTCTGCCAAATGATGCAAGCCGATATGATGACTGGTACCAATCTTTAAACGACCTTGAACCTGAGCCTGCTCATGACTCAAGGTATGGTGGATTTCCCCCAACTCGTTGAGCCATGTACGAACTTTAGGCAATAGAGAATGTGCTGCATGGGTGGGTTGAATACCTCGCCCTGCGGATTCAAACAGTTTGACCCCAAAATAGTCTTCTAAGCTATGAATCCGTTTGGTGACCGCAGGCTGGGTAATAAATAATTGTTCTGCCGCGATAGAAATTGAACCAGTTTCCATCACTTTGACAAATGCTTCAAAAGCAGCGAGGTTCATACAGGCTTGTCCAAGGAGATTTTAAAATTAGTTTTATATGCAGTATTTTTGAATTAGAAGTAATTCCAGACTTTTTCATGGAAGAAAAAAGCAAAGGCTTGCACCGTGGGTTCAATCAAACTTAAGGTGGCTGCCATAAGCCAGTTGCCTGTAATCAGGTAGGCAACCATCATCGCCACACTAATATGCATGATGTAATAACTCAAGGTTTTTTTCAAAGTCCGTTTATTGTTGAGTACAAATTGTTGAATATTTGACATGAGGATCACCCTACAGAATCGCTATTTAATTAAATAATAATCATTATCATTTAAAATGTAAAAAAGAAATTTTGATTTATGCTGATTGAATTTATAAATGAGTCGAGGATTTGATTAAATTTGGCTAAAAAAACCACATGCAAGAATAAGGATAGAGTGGAACAGCTTGATTTATCATCGTTTTAATTTCATAAAGGAAGAGTAATTAAAAAGCATAATTTATCATTCCAAAAAGTTTGTTAATTTATAAAAATGATAAATTAGATTTATGCAAAAGCATCGCTATAATCAAGTTAAGATCAAAAATACCCAGTCCGATGGCAAGCACGATGGAGGGCGACGACATGGCAGGCAAAACCTTATATGACAAATTATGGGACGACCACTTAGTCAAGCAACGTGATGATGGTTCAAGCTTAATTTATATTGATCGCCACTTATTACATGAAGTAACCAGCCCTCAAGCATTTGAAGGTCTACAACTTGCGGACCGTCAACCTTGGCGCTTAAGTGCCAATGTAGCCACCCCCGACCATAACGTGCCAACTTCTAAAAAAGAGCGCGAACAGGGCATTGCTGGGATTGAAGACGATACTTCTCGTATTCAGGTCCAAACTTTAGATGACAACTGTAAAAGCTTTAATATTGTTGAATTTGGGATTAATGATATCCGTCAAGGCATTGCCCATGTGGTTGGTCCAGAGCAAGGTTTGACTTTACCGGGGATGACGGTGGTCTGTGGTGATTCACATACCGCAACGCATGGTGCCTTTGGTTGTTTGGCCCACGGCATTGGAACTTCAGAAGTTGAACATGTATTGGCAACCCAGTGCTTGGTACAGAAAAAATCGAAAAACATGCTGGTGCGTGTCGATGGTGTATTAGGCAAAGGCGTAACCTCTAAAGATGTTGTGTTGGCGATTATTGGCAAAATTGGTACTGCGGGTGGTACAGGTTATGCCATTGAGTTTGGTGGTCAAGTATTCCGTGATATGTCGATTGAAGGGCGTATGACGGTGTGTAACATGGCAATTGAAGCGGGTGCACGTGTGGGTATGGTCGCGGTCGATGATAAAACCATTGCCTATGTGAAAGACCGTAACTATGCACCAAAAGGCGAACAGTGGGATCAAGCCGTCGAATATTGGAATACCTTACATTCAGACCAAGATGCCGTCTTTGATGCGGTGGTGGTATTGAATGGTGCAGAGATTGAACCGCAAGTATCTTGGGGAACTTCTCCAGAAATGGTGATTCCAGTATCACAGGCTGTGCCAACATTAGAGCAGGCCAAAGATGATGTACAACGCAATGACTGGACTCGAGCTTATCAATATATGGGTTTAACTGCTGGGCAGGCTTTGGAAGATATTCAGTTAGACCGTGTTTTCATTGGTTCATGCACCAACTCGCGGATTGAAGATATTCGTGCTGCGGCGGATGTGGTAAAAGGCCGTAAAGTGGCGTCGAGTATTAAACAGGCAATGATTGTGCCGGGCTCTGGTTTAGTCAAACAGCAGGCTGAACAGGAAGGTTTGGATCAAATTTTCTTGGAGGCAGGTTTCGAATGGCGCGAACCAGGTTGTTCAATGTGCTTGGCCATGAATGCTGATAAATTACAACCAGGTGAGCATTGTGCATCGACCTCGAACCGTAATTTTGAAGGTCGTCAAGGCAATGGTGGGCGAACACATTTGGTCAGCCCAGCCATGGCCGCTGCCGCAGCGATTGCGGGCCATTTTGTTGACGTCCGTTCATTCTAAGGGAGCACAAGCATGAAAAAATATACCATAGAACAAGGCGTTGTCGCACCTTTGGATCGTGCCAATGTCGATACCGACTTAATCATTCCAAAACAGTTTTTGAAATCGATTAAACGTACAGGTTTCGGCGATAACTTATTTGATGAATTGCGTTATTTGGATGAGGGCTATTTGGGTCAAGACATTAGCAAACGCCCGAAAAACCCTGAGTTTGTGTTGAATAAACCGCGTTACCAAGGTTCAAGTATTTTATTGGCACGAAGCAATTTCGGTTGTGGTTCAAGCCGTGAGCATGCACCTTGGGCGTTGAATGAATATGGCTTCCGCACGGTGATTGCACCTAGCTTTGCCGATATTTTCTTTAATAACTGTTTTAAAAATGGCATGTTACCTGTGATTTTATCTGAGGAAACGGTCGATCAGTTATTTAAGGAATGTGCCGAGACCGAAGGCTATCAATTGACCATCGATCTGGATGCACAGGAAGTACGAACCCCGACAGGTGAAGCCTTTCAATTTGAAATAGATCCTTTCCGTAAACACTGTTTATTGAATGGATTGGATGATATTGGCTTAACCTTACAGGTTGCAGATGATATTCGTGCTTTTGAAGCCAAGGCGAAACAAGCGCGTCCATGGGTGTTTCAAGATATTCAGGCTTAGGTTTGGGTAAACGAAACAAGATTGTGTTTTGGACATTTTTAATATAGGCATAGCGCAGAGATTGAACTCTTGTTAACATGCTAGCGGATAATATTTTGCTTACATGTTAACAAGACATGAGGACTGGGCTTGAATAATGAAAAGAAGACTCGCTCGCAGTATTTTACTGTGTCTAGGTGTTACGACGGCTTTGACTGCATGTCAAAACGCACCCAATGTGGTGGATCAGGTTCGTATCGCACAAAACACATTGGAAAGTAAGGCGGACAACACAACTTTATATTGTTCAGGTGTTGAGAATTGTGAGTTTGAGCGAATCGGTGATATTGCAGTCATTGATGCTAAAAATCATCGGATTAGCAAACAAGCGATGGAACGTGGCATTGTACGTTTGCATGGTTCCTTATTTAGCCGTAAACAGCAGGTTTACCTGAGTGTACCCGCCAAGCAATATGAAGTTGTGATTCGCTTCTATCCGATTTCTCCTGATCGTGCTGAGACTTTTCATGTGATTCATGCATTTAAACCGCATGTGAACTATACCTTTAAAATGTACCGAGACCGAACACGTCGTTCAGGCAGTTTAATTAACGTTTCTGTGCCTGATCCGTTATGTGTAGATTTACAACAAGGGCAACATACGATTCGCCGTTTCTGCCGTCCTTTTGATGTCAGCACAGGTTTAGGCGAATTTGTTGAGAAAAAGATTTAATCGGCTCGCAGTATCAACGCTGCGCATAGGGAAACTGGAACAATAAATGTCTAAACATATTTTAATTTTGGCGGGTGATGGCATTGGCCCTGAAATCGTAGCTGCTGCTGAACGAGTTTTAACCAAGGTCAATGATAAATTTAATCTAGGTTTGACATGGGAACATGGGCTACTCGGTGGTTCTGCAATTGATGCGCATGGTGAACCCTATCCAGCGGTAACCAGTGAGCAGGCAAAAAAAGCCGATGCGATTTTACTGGGGGCGGTTGGTGGTCCTAAGTGGGATAGTATCGAACGTTCAATTCGCCCAGAACGCGGCTTATTAAAAATCCGTAGTGAATTGAATTTATTCGCCAACTTACGCCCTGCAATTCTTTACCCACAGTTGGCGGATGCATCAAGCCTAAAGCCAGAAATCGTTGCTGGTCTGGATATTCTGATCGTTCGTGAATTAACCGGCGGGATCTACTTTGGTCAACCGCGTGGTATTCGTGAACTCGAGAATGGTGAGAAGCAAGGTTATAACACTGACGTTTATTCAGAAAGTGAAATTAAGCGTATCGCCAAAGTGGCTTTTGAGCTGGCGGGATTACGTGGTGGCAAAGTATGTTCAGTTGATAAAGCCAATGTACTTGAAGTGACTGAATTATGGAAACAAACCGTTACTGACCTTCAGCAGGCACAGTATCCGAATATCCAGTTATCGCACATGTATGTGGATAATGCTGCGATGCAATTGGTTCGTGCACCTAAGCAGTTTGATGTGATTGTTACAGGCAATTTGTTTGGTGATATCTTGTCAGATGAAGCGGCAATGTTAACAGGTTCAATTGGCATGTTGCCTTCAGCCTCACTGGATGAACAGGGTAAAGGCATGTATGAACCATGTCATGGCTCTGCACCGGATATTGCAGGGCAGAATATTGCCAATCCATTGGCAACTGTACTTTCAGTGGCCATGATGTTGCGTTATACCTTCCGCGAAGAAGCTGCGGCCAAAGCCATTGAAGATGCGGTGGGGCAGGTTTTAGATCAAGGCTTACGTACTGGAGATATCATGTCTGAAGGCATGACCAAGGTGGGTACCGATGCCATGGGTGACGCTGTGGTTGCGGCATTGAACTAACTAGCCCTGATCATAAAAAACGCAGCAACAGCTGCGTTTTTTTTATTGCTTTGATTAGCAGGCTTTGCCTTCATAACGAATCGCGCGCGCGATTTGCTGCTGATCAAGCTCGAAAATAATATGGCAGTAAAAGTTAACATCATAAGATTGGCCATAAGTCATGTTAGTTGAAAGACGGGAGCCATCTGAAATCCCCATATTCATTGGTACAGGGATATTAATTGGACGAAGTATGGTAAAAATTAAATTTTGATTGTTTCTCTGCGGTTGTTTTAACGTCTGAAAGCCTAAGTTTCTAAGATCCAGATTCTGCTGAATCTGGTCGGCAGGCTGACCTAGATAAGGTTGTAAATAATCCTGTAGTTGAACAGATTGCATTCCTGGCGTTGCACATCCCTGCAAGATAAGGAGTGTAGCAGCGAGATACATTTTATAATTTTTCATCATAATTTCCCTATTTATCAGTGATAAATGTACGTGAACATTCTAATAATGCAAAGACAAAAAGATACGAACTTGTCCACTTTCGGGGAATGTTCAAGCGATCAAAAATATGCTTTCATAGTAATTATAACTAAATGATTTGGATAAATTCATGCGCAAAATAATATTTGGTTTGATCTGTGGGGCTCTCGCAACATTCAGCTATGCAGATAATTGCGACAATGCGCGCAACACCTATGATGACATTTACTGTACCAATAAAATTTATGCCAGTGCGGATGCTGATTTAAATAAAAATTATCAGCAATTACGTAAACAGCTCAATGAAACACAACAAAAAATTTTGAAAAAATCACAACTGGCCTGGATTCGCCATCGCGATGCTGAATGCACCAATGATGAAAGAAGCTCAGTCAATGTACAGTGCCGTCTTACGACGACACAAGAACGGAATAACTGGTTACAGGAGCGTATCCGTGAGTGTCAGACGATCGGCTGTAAAACCACGCGTTTAAGTGAATAAATCGGCATAAGCGCAATAAAAAAAGCCACATAATGTGGCTTTTTTGCATTCACTAATCTGACTTAGCGCGCACGATAAGTGATACGACCCTTGGTCAAATCATAAGGAGTCATTTCAACTTTTACACTGTCACCTGTTAAAATACGGATATAGTGTTTACGCATTTTACCAGAAATGTGAGCAATAACTTCGTGACCGTTTTCTAAACGTACACGGAACATCGTATTAGGAAGCGTTTCGGTGACAACGCCTTCGAACTCAATGAGTTCCTCTTTATTGGCCATAGCCTACCTGATGATCAAATTGGGAAGGCGCAAATTATAGTCAATTTATTTAAAATTTACAAGATCAAGTCGGTGAGAGGCTGTCAGATATTAACCGAAAGAAACTGTCAGACAATTTAGGAATTTTTTTAACAAAATAAGCAGAATATTGTTGTCACTTTGGTCAATCAACGTTAATCTAAAATTGTTGTTCATTGTCATAATAACGTATCTACAGGGAAGGGCATTGCGTGGGTCAGCTAACAGATGCATCAGTTGTATTGCGCTTTGGTTATCAGGCAATTCGTAAAGCAGGATTACCAACTGAAGAGATTTTAACAAAGGCAGGGGTTGCATTAAATCAGGTAGATACCAATGCAAGAACGCCATTAAGTGCACAGAATGCCTTCTGGATTGCTGCACAGGATGTTAGTAATGATCCTGATATTGGACTTCATCTCGGTGAACACTTACCGCTTTATCGTGGCCAGGTGATTGAACATCTATTTATCAGCAGTGAGACTTTTGGTGAAGGCCTGAAACGTGCCTTGGCCTATCAACGTCTGATTAGTGATGCCTTTGATGCCAAATTGGTGATTGAGGATGGTCGCTGTTATTTAAGTAATGGTGAGCAGTATTGGCCTGATAATCTGGTGAACCGCCATTTTTCTGAATGTGCCATGTCAGGCATTTTACGCTTCTTTAAATTTATTACTGAAGGGCAGTTTCATCCCATTTATATCGACTTTAACTTCCATGAAGGCGCGACGGATGATGAATACTTCCGTGTCTATGGCTGTCCTGTTAGTCTAGGACAAAAAGAAACCCGCCTTTATTTTGATGCGGCGGTGCTGGATTATCCATTGTGGCAAGCAGAGCCAGAATTACTACAATTGCATGAGCAATTGGCGATTGAAAAATTACAAGAATTGGCGCGCTATGACTTGGTAGGTGAAGTACGCCGTGCCATTGGTTCAACACTGGAAAGTGGTGAAACCACGTTAGAAACAGTTGCAGCACAGCTCAATATCACGCCACGTCGTTTAAGAACCCAACTCAGTGAAGCCAATACTAGCTTTCAGCAAATTCTTTCCGATTATCGCTGCCGTTTGGCGAAAAAGCTATTGGCGAATACCAATGAAAGTGTAGAGCGGATTGTCTATTTAACTGGTTTCTCTGAGCCAAGTACTTTCTATCGCGCCTTTAAGCGTTGGACCAATGAAACACCTGTTGAATATCGTAAGCGTAAACAACGTTAAATGCTTCTAAAGAAAAAGCCTTATCGATCTGATAAGGCTTTTTTTTATTCAGACAGATTCAACCAGTGTGGACCCAAAGGCAGCTGTGGTAAGTCGAATTCATCTGGATAATAAGACTGAATAAAATATAAGCCATCAGGTGGGGCGGTAATACCTGCAGCCGTCCGGTCTTCAGCGGCAAACATGCTATCAATATGGTCGATTTCATACTGACCTTGTCCGATTTCAAGTAAACAGCCCATGATGTTGCGGACCATATGGTGCAAGAAGCCATCCGCTTGAATATCTAAGACCAGATAGCGGCCATGCTCGAATAAACGACAGTGGCTTACATGGCGTACAGGTTGGTTGGACTGACAGGCTGCCGCGCGGAAGGTCTCAAAATTATGCGTACCCTCAAATTTTGCAGCTGCCGCAATCATCTTTTGTACATCAAGGGTTTGGTAAAGATGGGTGACTTGCTTGTACATTAAGGCTGGGCGAGTTGGTGCGTTATACACCACATAACGATAGCGGCGTGCCACGGCTTTAAAGCGTGCATGGAAATTTTCATCCATACGCTTGATCCACTGGATTGAAATATCTTTGGGCAGTTGGCTATTGGCACCACGAATCCAGCCCTGTTCCGGGCGAATGGCTTCGGTGTCGAAGTGCGCCACCATATTGGTTGCATGTACGCCTGCGTCAGTTCGTCCAGCGCCATGCAAAATGATCGGCTCATTGGCAATGCGGCTCAGGACTTGTTCTAGGGTTTCCTGAACAGTTACAACGCCAGCCTGTTGGGTTTGCCAACCACGGTATTGAGTACCGCAAAATTCAATACCAATTGCATAACGTTGCATGTTTTAACCTCAAAAATTAGTGTTGATGCCAATGTTCGAACCATTGTTCATGGGTCGGGTATTTTAAATACATTTGCAAGGCTTTTGCATACAAATCAGCATGGCTATGACTATCATTGACCAAAACTTTAGCAGATTGAATCCATGAGCTCACGGCATAGCGTTGATCAAGTTGTCCAAAAGTGACTTGCGTACTGATGATTGGCAGACACTGTTTTTGATAGCATGCCTCGAATAATTCGAGTATTTCGTCATTTACGGCAATATTCCCGGTACCAAAACCCTGTAAGACGAGAAAGTTGGGTGGGGCAAGTAAAATATTGTTTAACTGTAAAATGAGCTGTTCTTTTGCGATTGGCTGCAACATCAGATTCAAGATACTAAGTCGAGCGGCTTGCTCAATGTGTTCATTTTGGACAATAAAAGAATCGGCTGCGGTATCACAGCTTTGCTCTGCTTTAACGCCAACGAAGGCATCTAATTCAGTGGTGTGGGCTTTTAACGTCGTTTGTGCATGAAAGACCTGCTCATGGAAGGCGAGATAAACGCCCGTTGGCAAGGCAAGGACTTGTTCCAATGCGAGATAGAGGTTGCCAATGGCGTCGGTGAAATCGCGGGTATCATTGCCTTCAATATTCAATAAGGGATATTGGCTACCTGTAATAATGGCATGGCAAGAGTGTCCAAGGAAACGTGCTAAGGTCGCTGCGGCATAACTTAAGGTATCGGTTCCATTAATAATCACAAAATGATGGAAACCTTGCAGCTGTAATTGTTGAATTTGTTGTACCAGTTTTAACCAATCTGTTGCTGTGCATGCACTACTGTCTTGAATGCTGGGTGCAGCAAAACATTCCACTTGTAAATGAGGCGGAATCACCTTACTTAATAAAGGCAAAAAATCGTGTTCAGGCATTGGCATCAGCGGTTCACCAATACAACCAAACGTCCCACCCATATAAATTAAAGCGATTGTTTTCATCATAAAAAAAGCAGTCTGAGAGACTGCTTATATTAGACTGATCAAATTCAGGAAGCTATTTTATTCAGTAAATTTTCTGCCTGTTGTTGTTGCGCTGAATTCAACGACGGTGTGTTTTTTAATAATTCTCGGGCAGAGTCATAAGCACCCAGTTCAATATACTGCGCTGCAAGTTCTAAATTCAGCTGTGCTTCATCAAGCTGTTGCAGATCAGGGAATGACTGTGCCAATGGGTCGTGAACCGTAGTGGCAGGTCTAGGTGCAGTAACAGCAGCGATAACCTCGGGTTGTGTTTCAACTTTGGCAGGTTCTGCAAGGTCAAATGAAAATTCTGTTGTTTCAAGTGGCGCGGGTTGTTCAGTTTTTTCTAGGGCAGGTTCAAAATTAAAATCTAAACTTGGCGCAGCTTCTTCAACAGGTGCTTTTTCTGCAGTGTGTTGTGATGCCAGCTCTAAATTGGCAAAGTTAAAATCCAGTTCAGGTTTTGCTTCCTCAACTTTCGCTTCTTCCGTATTGGGCGATGTTGGTTCTAAGTTAAAAGAAAACTCAAGTGGTTGCTGTGCTTTACTTTCAGGTGTTTCAGCAGGAGACGTAGGCGCAGGCTCAACAGCTGTTTTCTGCTCGAAGGAAAAATTAAAGTCCAGCGGCTGCACTTCTGGCACAGGCTCGGCTGGCTTGGGTTCTTCGATTGCGGGAGCAACATATTCTGACTGTAAGTTGTCAAATGATTGTGTTGCGGGTGTTTGCACTAAAGCATCGAAGTCAGCGACCTTACTCTGCACCTGAGGTTCTGGTGAAGCAGGTGCTTGTTGAAAGCTATGTGAAGGCAAATTAAATTCGAGTGAATCGGGTTGTTTATTCTGTTCGTATTCTCGATGTTTTGTTTCAGCCGCTTGTGCAATATCTTCTAGTTTTAAGGCATGAATGTGCTTGATCAACTGATCGATTGCGAGATCATCTTTTTGCTTTAAATGGATATCCAATAAAAACAGATAGAGCTCATGCTGAGAGTTATCTTGTTTTAAAGCCTGATTGATTTGTGCTTCGGCAGACTGAAAATGACCACTTTGAATTTGCTGTTCAAGTTGTTGGCGTAGGCTTTCAGAAATTGCAGTTGTGACTTGAGGGGCAAGTTCTTGCTCCTCACGAACCAGCGTGGTGCGTGAAGCCGTTTTTGTTGCGGTTTTTTTAGTGGCTTTCGTCGCACCTTTTTTCGGTGTTGTATTGGCTTGACTGCTTTCACGTTTTTTTAAAACGATCGCAACGACCAGTACAATGACCAGCAGTACAATAATTATCGTTGACATGATCTATACCCCTTAAAGATAGAGCCGCTTTTAAGCAAATTTATGAGAATCTTCTCGTAACCTAGTGTGTTGGCTTTTTAGTTTGTTGCTGCGCTTTCAACTGATCTTGTAACTCGGCAAGCCGGGCATTTAACAGCTGAATACGTTGTTCCTTCTGACGTAGTGCCGATTCTAACTGTGTTACGTTTCTTTGTAATGTAACGGTTTTTTCCCGTGCTGTCATAACTTTTAATGATAAGTCAGCACTGGTTTTTTGCTGTAATGTGTCTTTTTTGGCACTTCCAGTACTCGCATCTTGATTACTTTCTGCAACCAATGACATTTCTGCCTGTTGCAAACGATATTTGGCTTTTCCTGTGACAGGACGCTGTGTTTGTGCTGCAATTTGATTGCTGTTTTTATTTTGCTGAGCAGATGTTGCGCTAAGATTAAAGTTTAAATGAGAACCTTGTCTGAGTCGGTTGGCATTGCCACCAATAAAGGCATGCTCATTTTGTAGTTTGATTTGGTTCATCACCTGAGCAACAGGCTGCTGCGTTTGTCCTGCAATACGTTGAGCAATACTCCATAACGATTCATTACGCTGCACCACATGTTGTTGATTTTTTTCAGTGTCTGGTGCTGGGGTTGCAGGAGTCTTCTTTTTGACCGTTTTGGCCGTTTCTTTGACCTGATCTGCTATTTTATTTTTTTCTTTGGTTTCCGTTGGCTTGATTGGAGCTGCTTTCAGTTCTTCATCCAATGCCGTATTGGGTTTGCTGTGGGTTGCAGCATTCGCAGTCTGAGCGGTTTCTTGCTTGAGAGGGGCTGCTTCTGGTTGCTGTTTTACTTTGTCTGGGGCTGGCATTGCTGGCTGTGGTACAGCTGTAGAATGTGCGGTTGTTTGGACTTGAACAGGTGCGGCAATTGAAACAGCACTCACTTCAGGTACCGATGCAGAAGATTTTGATGTTTCTAATACAGGGGGGAGTGCAAATGGGGCATTTAAAAGTGTTTCTTGTTTTTTATTGACTTCTTGGGGACCTGCATTTGCGACATTAAAGCGGGTACTTTCCGGTAGATTTAAGGCGATGTCTTTTTCACTGACAATAAATTGAGGCGTCAGTGATTTTTCATTGGTATTTTTGGCTAAGGGTGCTTTTGCAATTTGACGCATCGGCTGGCGGATATGTTTTAAATGAGATGCGCCACCTTCTTGAATTTTTACAATAATATTCAGTTCGGTATCCGTCATGGGGCGTGAAGAGGTGATCACAATCACACCTTCACCCTGATTATTTCGACGGGTAAAAAAATTAAGACTAGAGGGGGGCTGATGTGCAGCACCAAGCATCAGTAAATCTTCTGGGGTTGCCAGACTCACCTCTAATTTCGAGTTGTTATCGGCTTGGTGAAAGCCCATTTCCGCATACAGTAATTCACCAGGTGCAGACTGGATTTGTAATGGATCAAGTGTAATTGCATAAAGATGTTGCGATGAAAGTATGGCTAAAATGGCAATTTTTAATTTGTTATAAACAGTCATCTCGATCCATGAAAAAGTGATGTTATGGTCTGGAAAAAGTATACATTACCGTGATGTAAATGAATTGTAAATTATTCATCTTTCATCACATGAAAAAAGCCGATCAAATGTGATCGGCTTTTGATTTTTAGCAATTTTTTGCTTAAGCGTTCTTGTATTCCACCAGAATACGAAGCATACGACGTAGTGGCTCAGCAGCACCCCAAAGCAGTTGGTCACCGACTGTAAATGCACCAAGATACTCTTTACCCATATTGAGTTTGCGTAAACGACCGACAGGAACAGTTAAAGTACCGGTAACGGCAACAGGAGTCAGATCAGTCATTGATGCTTCACGGGTATTTGGAACCACTTTTGCCCATTGGCTTGAATGACGAATCATGTCTTCGATTTCATCAAGCGCAACATCTTTTTTCAATTTCAAGGTAATCGCTTGAGAGTGGCAACGCATTGCACCGATACGAACACAGTGACCATCAATCGGAACGATCTGCTGGTTGCCTAAGATCTTGTTGGTTTCAACCTGACCTTTCCATTCTTCTTTCGATTGACCGCTTTCGAGTTGTTTGTCGATATAAGGGATCAATGAGCCTGCCAGTGGCACGCCAAAGTTAGCTTTAGGGAAGCCTTCGCCACGTTGCAAATCTGCGATTTGACGGTCAATATCAAGAATTGCAGATTTAGGATCATCCAATAATTCTTTAGTATTGTTATACAAATAGCCCATACCTGTGATCAGTTCACGCATGTTTTGCGCACCTGCACCCGATGCAGCCTGATAGGTCATTGAGGTTGCCCATTCCACTAAATTATTTTGGAACAGTGAACCTAAGCCCATCAACATCAATGAAACGGTACAGTTACCGCCCACGAAAGTTTTAGTGCCATTGACTAAACCATCTTTGATCACGTTTAAGTTGACTGGATCAAGAACGATAATCGCATCATCTGCCATACGCAGTGTTGATGCTGCATCAATCCAGTAACCATTCCAACCCTCAGCTTTCAGCTTAGGAAAAACTTCAGAGGTATAATCACCACCTTGGCAGGTTAAAATGACATCCATTTGCTTCAGACTGTTAATGTCCGTTGCATCCATAAGTGCTGGGGCAGTCTTACCACCAAATGAAGGTGCTTCACCACCTGCATTACTGGTAGAGAAATAGAATGGCTCAATATGAGCAAAATCATTCTCTTCAACCATACGTTGCATCAGGACAGAACCCACCATCCCACGCCAACCGACCAGACCTACTTTCATGTCATTGTGCCTCGGTATGTAAAAAAATTAAAAGGGGTTTGAGTGTATCAAAAGTGCCCACAACTGCAAGCTTTACTGAAATAAAACAGTGCGTTTATTGAGTGAAATAACTTGTTTATATTAGATAGAAAATTGATAAAGCGAAAACTTTATTGTAAATGTATGCTACCCCAAAGAGAAAAAACAACATGATCGGGATTCAGATTGGTGCGGTGCTGGTGATATGGCTTTCATTTTGGTCCTTGATTCCCCGAGATGAATGGTGGATTCGAGGAGCAGATTTTCCTAGATTACAAATATTGGCATTGGGGATCATCGTATTTTTTCTGATGTTATTTGTACTCCCCAATTGGACTTTAAGTACCGAGTTGCTGTTTATAGGCTTGGTGGCGGCAATTGCCTATCAACTCAAAATGGTATTGCCTTATACACCGTTATGGCGCAAACAGGTGAAGAAAGTCAAAAAGGCACAACTCAATCCTGAGCAACAAATTTCTTTACTGGTGGCGAATGTGTTAACCCCAAACCATCAATACCATCTTTTGATTGAGCAGATTAATCGCTTGAAACCCGATTTGGTACTGACGCTTGAATCGAATTCAGCGTGGCAGCAAGCCCTTAGTCCAATTGAAGCTGATTATCCCTTCCGTGTCCCTGTACCTTTAGAAAATCTATATGGCATGCACCTGTATAGTCGTTTGCCCTTAAATGATACGGAAGTTAAATTTATTCTGAGTGATGAAATTCCATCAATTCATACCACGGTGACATTGCCTTCTGGCGTACAAGTGCAGTTGTATTGTTTACATCCCAAACCACCGAGTCCAACAGAAGCCAAAGACTCAACTTTAAGAGATGCCGAGTTGCTGATTGTAGGGGATCAGATCAAAGATATTGATCAGAGCTGTATCGTGATGGGAGATTTAAATGATGTGGCGTGGTCCAGAACAACCCGTTTATTTCAGCGCATCAGTGGTTTGCTTGATCCACGCGTCGGGCGTTATTTTATAAATACCTTTCATGCAGATTATCCGTTATTGAGATGGTCGCTGGATCATATCTTTCATAGCACTGATTTTGGTTTAGTGGAAATGAAACGTGTCGCTCATATTGGTTCAGATCATTTTCCCGTATATGTGGTCTTACAGACGGGGCGGGTGTTTGAGCAGCAGCAACAGGCGTTGGAGCAGTCTGTTGAGGATGAACAAGAGGCGCAAGAAGCGATACAGGAGGGGATTGAAAAGGCTGAACAAGAAGAGAAAGCAGTGACCGATTCTTTAGCTCAACCGCATAAGCAACGCATGCAAAACTGATGTTATCCGAGAGGGACTTGGGCAATGGCTTGATTTTAAAGTTTAACTAATTAATGTACGTTATTTCGTACATAGATTTAAGTCTGTAACGAATAGTCGGACATGCCTAAAAGGTTTATTCTAAATACATCAGCACAAGGATGCAGGAATGGATTTCCGTTTAAGGATAGCAACGCTGAGATGGAAAAGTCATCATGGATATGATGCATGCGATGGACGCAGGAAAATAAAAATAAAGTGAAAGCACAACCTCATTTACCCGAGTTTTGCAGGATGCAGAACTCGGGTTTTAATTTTGTGATATGACAATATTCTATTCGGGTTTTTCTCCCTTCGGTATTTCAGGGTGTTCACCATTTGGCACTTCAGGAAGTGTGATAGGAGGTTGCTCTGTTCCAATATCTTTTGAAATACGGCGTTTGTGAATAGGAACAGTAATTTTGGCTACATCACATTTTTCCCAAGGGATATCATTCTTCGGCAATTCAGTCTGATAAAAAGCATTATATTTTACAGTGAAGGGAAGTTCGGTTTGTGCAAAGTTAAGATCGAGCTCATATATACGTGTTTCATATGGACGCAAGACTTGAAGTTCGTCTTGATCTGCGCCACACCGTAGAGCTTGACCATGAAACATTGTAGTTTGATCAATTTGATATTCAATTGGACGACAGAGCGGAGTCAATTGATAGACATAATTCGGTGTGGTGTTTTTAATTTCGATTTGTAGTGGGGTGATGTTGAGTGGCTGAACATGACCAAGAGGCAGAGGTTGTTTTGACTCTGCATCGATCAGTCGCAAATTGCGCTGTATTCCCATACAGGTATCTTGGGTTTCTTGTGGAACAGTGACCACATATTCATAAGCTTCATCTTTGTCGCCGGTCGAAGGATTAGAACCCCCACCATTGCCACCACCAGGCAATGGTTTTTGTGTACCGGAACCGCTCCCACCCAGACTGACATTGGCAACAGAAAAGTTTTCTCCACACGCAGTTAACACAACCACTGAAATGAAAGAAACCGTAACGAGCAATAAGCTTCTCATTGTTATTTATCCTTAAAAATATAAGGCACTTGTAGCGTTATCTGAGTATCGTACTGATAGACACCAAAGCGAAATTGATAATCCGCATCATCTTTTTCTTGGTCTTGGTCACAATGCTGGATCGCCGCATTTAAGAGTTGTTTTGCCATGTCTTGCCAAAGTTGGATACTCAACTGTCGAAGTGCTTCAACCGATGCTGCTGTTAATTTTTCGGCATGTACGGCTTGTTCTAGATGGGTAAAAGGTTTTTCACTAATAAAGTTATCAACCCCTGCGGCCAAATGGTCGCTGAGATTTGCAGAGAAGAGGGCTTTGCTTTCTTGCATCTGATTATCTGGAGTAAAGCTATTTTGTTGTAATACAACTTGCTGATCAATTTGCTCAACGACACCTAAGCGTTGTAATTCGAATAAAATTGAACGAGGATGTTTTTCAGTAGAAATATGTTTCACCAACGCCTCAAAGCTATTTTTCTCACCAGAGATTGGAATTTGATGAGGAAGATCCAAGGCAATCCAGCGTGCAATCACACGGGCAGGGACACTAATGGCAAAATTAGGGGCTTCAGTGCTGGCTTGATTGGCTTGCTGTCTAAAGGCACTGACATCTTTGCGATGTAACCCTGATAATAAACTGACCGCTGAATCGGTTTTATTTTGTTTGATGCGTTCTAACTCAGCCAATGCCTGTTGATAAAAAATCGGTTTCAGTGCAGCAACAAAATCAGTATAGCCGACCCCCGAATGAATCAGCCAACGCGCAATATGTTGCATCATTGGAAAAATGCTTTCCAATGTGGTTTCTGCATCTTGTGGAATCACGCCAGATGCATTCGGCAGAGGTTGCTCATTGTTTATTATGACTGGGGCTGCGGGTTTGACCATTAAATCACCTTAACAATGGATTCGACATAAATTACTTTAAGCATCAGCTTGGAGATGGGAACGATTCAGCGCCCCCATTATCGATATTAAAATGAGTAAAAGAAACACTCATCGAAATATCTAGACTTTCGACACAATGCCACCAACCCAGCGGAATGAACAAGGATTCCCCTTCGTTCAGGATGCATTCGATTTTATTGCTATGGATAAAATCAGGGAATGCTTCAACTAAATTGGGTTGATGAGGATCGGCAATTCTACTAAATACGGCCACATCATTATAGAGATGCGGTGTTTGTAAGGCTGGAATCAGGGTAACTTTTTTCCGCCCATAAATTTGCACCAGAACGTTATTGGTTAAGTCATGATGTAGAGGCGTAAATGTCCCTTTGGGCCCGAACCAGATGAAGCTACGATCATAGACCTGAGTATGGTCAGTATAGCCATGAAAATGATCAATATCCTGAAACAAAGCTGCCAGACTGGCGTGGCTGGCCTTGGCATTGTTTGCGGTCATATAAAAATTATTGGAATGTTGGCTCTGCTCGACTAAATCGACAAAGTCATGCATCTGCATCTTGGTTTTATGTTGAGTTGAATTTCGTTCAAATAAAGGGTCTTGTTCCCGATTGAATTGGACTTCGACTTCTTGTGTACCGACAGTTTGTTTGAAATATTGGGGCGACCATTTGTGCAAAGCAGGCCAATGTTGGATGGCATCGGTCAAAATTACAGGGAGGTTACGGCTGTAATAATCTTGAATAAATTCTGAGAAGGTAGGTTTTGAAATTCGCTTAATCTGCTGATAGTCAGGATTTAAACGGGCAAAACGATCGAGGGTATCCAAGAGCCAATTGCGTTTTTTGAGCAGAAAATGTTGTTCTTGAGCAATTTGAAAATAAGGATGTTGCTTGAGTTGCACCCATTCCAGCGCAATATCAATTTCACTCAGTCCTTGTTGGCTTAAAGTTTGATAAATATCCGCTTTACTTAAACCATCGAGTACCGCCTGAGCCAGCCATTTCTTTTGTTCAGGAGGAAACACACTGTTGGGTTGGGTTGGGTTTGCTACTGCGGCCTGTTCAAGTTCTCTGTAATGTTGCTCTTCAGCCTGTGTTGAAGTAGAGAAATCTTTATTCAGGTCAATTAAACCTTCACGCAACAAAATATTGACTAAGTCGATCGGAGCACAACCGCGCGCTAAATTCTCCTCTAACCATGCACGCCATGCTTCAGGTAAAGCACTGAATTGTCTTGCTAAGTTCTGTTGAGTATCCATACATTCGAACCATCCATACAAAATGATTTTGACCTTTCGTTATTAATTTACGCATAAACATATTTGCACTCAAGAATAAAAGTGTTAAATTTTCACATACACAATATGTGAAAAAATCACACAGAGGGTGATGCAATGAAAAATATATGGACTCAACTTGCACTTAGCGTAACTTGCGCACTTTTAGTTGGTTGTGGATCTGATAATGATCGGGATTCAACCCCAACCCCAACTCCAACGCCACCAACCCCAACACCACCTACGCCGACACCACCGACCCCAACGCCTCCCACGCCAACCCCAACACCGACTCCAACGCCTGTTGTGGCGGATCGTTTTGTGGGATCTTGGTTGGGAGGCTTTTGTTTTGAAGGGCGTCGTTCAAATTTGACGGTCTATAAGGCTTCAGATAATAGTGTTCGCTTTACCACGGAAACCCGTCAGTTCGAAAAACAGGACTGTACAGGGGCGGTCATTAAAACCTATGCAGTTGCTACAGATGATGCATTGATTACCGAGATTGCTCCGACTGAAACCAGCGGCACAACCACAGCGAACCGAGTGAAATATAGTGATCGCTACCGACCAAATGGGATTGCTTCAGCTTATGCCTTTAAAGGTGACGGCATGTGTGCTGTGAGTGAAACAGCGAGTATCAAAGATATTCAAACCTATATGGATTCAGTCGATCCATCTAAAGTTGTCACGTGTTATACCCGTACCAATGTTGAAGGCTATAGCTTATTAAAACCGACGCTGGCTAAGGCAACCGCAAGTTATCGTCTACTCGATAATCAAGCGGCGTGGACAAACTTCTTGGCGCAAGCCAATGAGCAGGGGGGGCAAGGTTTTGCCTTAGCGGGTAGCTCTTTGGATGTGAAAAAAGCCAATAGTGATTTCCCTGAGCCGAAGAATTTATATATAAAAAATAATGCTTCAACCGATACCTATAGCTATAAAATTGCGGATGTTAAAACCAATGTGGTCGCCAATGTTTATTTGTTCTGGTTGGCTGAAATTAAAAAGCAAGGCGAGTCTGGTTTTGCCTATAAGTCTTCATTAGGTGAAGACCCAAGCAATAATTATAAATATCTATTCGTGAAAAACGACAAAAAATCAGTAACCTATAGTTATGATAATCGCTTTATTCTGAATAGTAATGCAAATCGCACCAATATTTTGGCAGCCTTCAATGAACTCGGAGCGCAAGGTTGTAAGTTAATTTATGCAGGCAGTACTTTTACCAATAATGGAACGACCACAGGAACATTCTATGTACCTACCTGTGTCAACAGTAGTACCCATAATGGAACCTATAGTTATCGTTATTTTGAAATGCCCAAGTCCGATGCGGGATTTTATGATGACAATCCAACCAAGCTGGATGTATTGCTGAAGCAACAAGCTGCTGAAGGTTATCACCTAATTGATAAGGACAATGCGATTCAGTTCTTCAATACCAAAGGCTATTTATTTGAACGCGATAGTGAAAGCACAACCAGCATTGAATCAAAAGTTTTTAAAGCAGATGCGATTTATAAACTGGATCTGCCAAGTGAAGTCCAAAATCGTTTACAAGATCAGGGCAATTTAGGCTGGTTCATTAATGTTAAATTAGGTTCAGTGTATAGCAACACGCCAACCTATTTTGATTTAAATACCGGTGTGATTTTCCCGAATTAATTGTTGTTCTTGATTGAATCTAGAGCCGCTTCATTAAAGAATGAAGCGGCTCTTTTTGCATTAATGCATTAATAAATTTTGTCGTAACCTTCGGCACGGGTTTTAAAACGACGGTGGAACCACATCCATTGGGTGGGTGCGATGCGCAGTTGTGCTTCAATAATCTGATTGACGCGAACTGCATCATCCACTTCATCTTCACTTGGCATATTTTCCACCATTGGCTCAATCAACACTTTATATTGCGGATTGCGAATATCGCCATAACGGTAAAAATACAAGGGAACTGCGACGGCTTTTGATATTTTTAACAAACGGCGGTGGGCCGTTACGGTTGCTGCCGGCACACCAAAGAAGGGCGCCATCACGCCTTGTTTTAAACCAAAATCCTGATCTGGGCTGTACCAGATTGCACCGCCGTCTTTGAGGCGACGAATTAAGCCACGCATGTCATCGTGGTCAATCTGATGTTGATAAATCGTCGCGCGGCAACGATAAATCAGCATATCTAACAGCGGATTATTCTGTGGTCGGTATACGACATCAGGTTCAAAGTATTGAGCTGAAATATAACCGCCTGCATCGAGCAAAGTACTGTGTGTACCGAGTAATAATACGCCTTTGCCTTGTGCCTGTGCATGGGTGATATGTTCTAAGCCTTCAACACTGTGGCGACCTTTAAACCACTTTGGACAGTACCATGCATTCAGGGTTTCAAATACCCCCAGCATCATATCCACAAACACCTGTTTGGCTTGTGCTTCAACTTCCGCAGGAGACCACTCTGGGAAACAGAGTTCTAAATTCCGAAGTGTGGTTTTACGGCGTGATTTAAGGAGGCGCCAACACAAAGCCGCCAAGCCATGAGCCAAGCGCCACTGAATTGCCCAAGGTAAGACGGCCAATAGCATTAAAAAAGTAATGGCGATCCAGATTTTCCAATACTTGGGTAAGAGAAATTCCCATTGAAATTCGCCAGGGGGATAAGGCTGTTTTTGACTCATAAATGCGAAAAATGAATAACGTTGAATTTTGCAGCAGTGTAGCATGAAGTGTGGGTGGCGACTTTAAATGTCATATTAAATGAAGTTTGTTTTTATAATTGTTTAGCTAAAATAAAAGGAGAAAAGATTGAAAAGCATCAATATTATAAAAGGTGATATTACTCAAATTGTTGTCGATGCGATTGTCAATGCAGCGAATACTTCACTATTAGGCGGTGGGGGTGTTGATGGGGCGATTCATCGGCAGGGTGGAGCTGCAATTTTGGCTGATTGTCAGAAGATTCGTGCTAAGCAAGGGGGCTGTGCTGTTGGAGAAGCTGTGGTGACGACGGCTGGGAATTTACCTGCAAAATATGTGATTCATACTGTTGGGCCAACTTGGGTAGATGGACAACATCAGGAAGCCAGATTGCTCGAAAATGCATATCGGAATTGCTTTAAATTGGCAGAGCAGTTGGAACTGGAGCATGTTGCCTTTCCAAATATTTCAACAGGAATCTATCGTTTCCCTAAGCAACTTGCTGCTCAAATTGCCTTAACTACAATCAGTAAAGAATTAAGTCAAAGCCAGTTTGTACAGGAGGTGATTTTTGTTTGTTTTGATGATGAAAACTTGAATATTTACCAACAAATTAAAGATGATTTTAATTTAGAGTAAATCGAATATATGGGAAATAAGCATTTACCCTCGAAAGGATAAATGCTTACTCTGCTTAGCTGCCTTTCGACATATTTTCTAAAATGTCCCAACGCTCTAGCTTTTCCAGCAGTAACTCTTCAATTTCTGCTAAACGTTGACTGGCTGCTGTGGCTGCATTGGCATCCGAAACAAACCATGAACCATCCGCTAGTTTTTCTGATAATGCTGCTTGTTCAGTCTCCAGTTTTTCAATTTCAGCTGGCAGTTGTTCAAGCTCACGCTGATCCTTATAACTGAGCTTCACTTTTTTCGGTGCTGCTGCTTCAGCTTTGGCTTGTGCTTTTTTTACATCACTTTTTTGGTCAACTACTTTTTGGTCAGGACGCTGTTCCAAGTAATCTTGATAGCCACCGATGTATTCATCAATCTGACCTTTACCATCAAATACCCAAGTTGAGGTCACAACATTGTCCATGAAGGCACGGTCATGCGAGATCAGTAGCAAAGTACCTTTGTAGTCAGACAACATTTCTTCAAGTAACTCAAGTGTCACCATATCCAAGTCATTGGTTGGTTCATCCATCACGATCAAGTTTGATGGCTTGAGTAATAGTTTTGCCAACAGGATACGGTTTCTCTCACCACCTGATAGGGCTTTAACCGGTGTACGGGCACGTTCTGGTGAGAACAAAAAGTCTTGCAGATAACTATAGATATGACGACGGTTACCATTTACATCGACAAAGTCAGACCCTTCCGACACGTTGGCCATCACGGTTTTTTCCAGGTCGAGTGCATTACGCAACTGATCAAAATAGGCAACTTCCAGTTGTGTACCAGTTTTCACTGACCCGCCGTGTTCGATCTCGCCTAAAATGGCTTTGATCAAGGTGGTTTTACCGACACCGTTGTCACCGACCAGACCGATACGGTCGCCACGTAACACGATTGCAGAGAAATCATGAATCAGAACTTTGTTGTCGTAACCGACACTTAGGTTTTCAATCTCGAACACCAACTTACCAGAGCGGTTGGCTTCTTGCGTTGCCATACTGACTTTGCCCTGTTGTGAACGACGGGCTTTAGACTGCTCACGTAAGTCTTTTAAGGCTCGGACACGACCTTCATTACGGGTCCGACGCGCTTTAATCCCTTGACGAATCCAAGCCTCTTCTTCCGCTAACTTTTTATCAAATAAAGCATTTTGTTTTTCTTCTGCTTCCATTTGCTGTGCTTTCAGTTCGAGATAGCGCGAATAGTTCCCTTCGTAGCCACGTAAAATACCACGATCAAGTTCGACAATGCGGGTCGCAATACTGTCCACAAATGAGCGGTCATGCGAAATAAATAATAACGTGAGATTGTTTTGATCGAGCAGGAACTTTTCTAGCCATTCGATACTTTCAACGTCTAAATGGTTGGTTGGTTCGTCCAGCAACAGCACATCTGGCTGCGTGAGCAGGGCTCGCGCCAACAGTACACGGCGTTTACGACCGCCTGAGAGATCGGCTAAATCGGCATTGGGATCAAGTCCCATTTTACTTAGAATGGAGTTAACCTTGTTTTCTAATGCCCAACCATCCAGTTGATCCAGTTTGTGCTGTAGCATCCCCATACGGTCGCAAGCATCCATATCACCGAGGACACAGGCATCACTTGCTTCATGGTATTCTTTTAACACAATGGCAGCTTCACCGGCACCATCGGCAACGATGTCGGCAACTTTGCCCGAGTCCATTGGCACGTCTTGGGCTAACATTGAAACAGTTAAACCATTTTGAATCGAAACTTCACCGTTATCGGGTAACAAGCTTCCCTCAATCAGTTTTAATAAAGTAGACTTACCTTCGCCATTACGACCAATTAAACAGACTCGTTCGCCACGTTCCAGGTTAAAGTTCGCGCCGTCGAGTAAGGCAGGTCCGCCGAATGCGAGATGGACATCCCTTAAAGTAATATAGGCCATAATGTTTCCTAAAAGTTCAGATGAGGTCTGAAATGACTAAACCACAAAATTTTGATGATCACGCGTCATTTTCCGCACCCATTGAAGATTTGCAAGTCCGAATTGCATTTTTGGATGAATTAGTTGAACAATTGAATGATCAACTTGCGATTCAGGCCAAAGAGATTGCAGATTTGAAAAAACAAATGCAGATACTTTATCAACGGGTCGAGGCTTCAGATTTATCCGAAGGTATTGCTCCGTTTGACCCAATGAGTGATAAACCACCGCATTATTAAGCCATTCAAACTGTGACTGTTTTGATGAATGGTTTACAGTCAAAATTAAGTGATGTATTTATTATGTATTTAAGGTATGAATAATATTTTAAACTTTAGAATAATAAGGTTAGATTATGGCGATATATTCAAGTTTGAATTTTAAACCAATGTCCTGAATAGCTACATGTAAGGAAAACTTGCCTTTTGGATTCAACTTATGTAACGCTAATAAAAGGAAGTTTTGGACGGCCTTATGAGTAATATTGGAATTTGGATCACAGTTGCGATTGTACTGTTTGTACTTGGCTCAATTTTTGGCTTACGTGTCAGTCCACGAGAAAAAGCATTGGGCATGATGCGTGATCAAGCTCGCAAGATGGGGTTGCATCCACGTTTAATTGCCGCGCCAGAATGGACCAAGATCCCAATGGCCTCGGAAAAGCGTGCCAGCATGGTGGCCTATTATAGTGTATTGATTCCAGATGCTCGTTTAAGTTTAATGCGCGCAAGAGTAATTGATGGCAAGCTTCAGGTGGTGCAAGGTGATCAGAAATTTAATGATTTAACCATTGCATTAAAAGGAGTTTATGCTATTGATATGCAGGCAAACTGTGTCGGGCTATATTGGGATGAAGAAACTGACTTAAAAGCCACACAGCTTGAAGCGATGAAAGCTTATTTACATGAACTGGCACAACGCTAATTATTTGATTGAACACAGGAAAAATGATTTATTATGGCGAAAACTCCACGCTCTGCTTCAGAAAGCACAGCAGCTTCCGCATCTGCTGCAAAGAAACGTGCCTTAGTGATTGTGGAGTCGCCTGCAAAAGCGAAAACAATTAATAAATATTTGGGTTCACAATTCGTGGTGAAGTCATCTGTAGGGCATGTCCGTGACTTACCTACAGGAGGCGGGGCAAAATCCACTGAAAAGAAGCCCGCAACCCGCGCCAAACTGACCGATGAACAGAAGGCTGAAAAAGCACAGTCTGCATTGATTAACCGTATGGGGGTTGATCCAGAGCATGACTGGATTGCGCATTATGAAGTACTGCCGGGCAAAGAACATGTGGTTGCTGAACTCAAAAAACTCGCCAAAGATGCCGATGCCATCTATCTCGCAACGGATTTGGATAGAGAAGGGGAAGCCATTGCTTGGCATTTAAGAGAAGTGATTGGCGGTGATGACAGCCGATACCATCGTGTGGTGTTTAACGAAATTACCAAAAATGCCATTCAGGAAGCCTTTAAACAGCCCACACGCCTCGATTTAAACCGAGTTAATGCACAGCAAGCACGCCGTTTCCTTGATCGTGTAGTGGGTTTTATGGTCTCGCCATTGCTCTGGGAAAAAATTGCTCGTGGATTATCGGCAGGTCGTGTGCAATCGGTTGCAGTGAAACTGGTGGTCGAGCGTGAACGTGAAATCCGTGCCTTTATCCCTGAAGAATACTGGCAAGTGTTTGCAGACACGATTTCCAAGAAAGATGACATTCGCCTTGAAGCGGTTAAGCAAGCGGGCAAAACCCTTAAACTAAAAAATAAAGCAGAAACTGATGCGTTATTGAACGTATTAAAAGATGCGGAATATAAAGTTGCATTACGCGAAGATAAACCAACCAAGGTTAATCCAAGTGCACCCTATATCACTTCAACCTTACAACAAGCGGCCAGTACACGCTTAGGTTTCTCAGTCAAGAAAACCATGATGTTGGCGCAGCGTTTGTATGAAGGTGGTTTTATTACTTATATGCGTACCGACTCAACGTTTTTGAGCGATGACGCCGTGAATATGGTGCGTAATCATATTCAGCAAAACTTTGGTGATAAATACTTACCAGCCAAGCCAAATCGTTACGGCAATAAGGCGGGGGCACAAGAAGCCCATGAAGCGATTCGCCCATCTGATGTTGGCTTAACCGGTGACAAGCTGGCTGGCGTAGAGCGCGATGCACAGCGTTTATATGATTTG
The DNA here is from genome assembly GCF_000876115.1 of Acinetobacter sp. NBRC 110496. Classification (NCBI taxonomy): domain Bacteria; kingdom Pseudomonadati; phylum Pseudomonadota; class Gammaproteobacteria; order Moraxellales; family Moraxellaceae; genus Acinetobacter; species Acinetobacter sp. NBRC 110496. Next base: position 35,314 of record NZ_BBTF01000003.1, on the reverse strand, counting down.
ATTTGGCGTCAGTTTGTTGCTTGTCAAATGACACCCGCTGAATATCTGTCTTCAACCTTAACGGTTGAAGCGTCAAATGTTGAATTAAAGGCCAAAGGCCGTACCTTGGTATTTGATGGTTTTACTCGCGTGCGCGGGGCCAACAAGTCCGATGATGATATTTTATTGCCTGCGGTGAAAGTGGGTGAAGTGCTTAAGCTGGAAAAACTTGATCCAAGTCAGCATTTTACCAAGCCACCTGCGCGTTTTACCGAAGCGTCTTTGGTGAAAGAATTAGAGAAAAAAGGCATTGGTCGTCCGTCAACTTATGCGGCGATTATCTCGACCATTCAAGAACGTGGTTACGTCAAACTGGAAAACCGTCGTCTCTTTGCCGAGAAGATGGGCGAGATTGTCACTGACCGTCTGGATGAAAGTTTTAATAACCTGATGAATTATGCATTTACTGCGGATTTAGAAGGTCAGCTCGACCGCGTTGCGATGGGTGAGCGAAACTGGAAAGAGCTGTTGGATACGTTCTACGGGGATTTCAAAAATCGTTTAACCAACGCACAGGGTGAAAGCGGCATGCGTCGCAATCAGCCTGTGGAAGTGCCTGATGTGCCGTGTCCTGAATGTTCACGTCCAATGCAGGTACGTACCGGTACGACAGGCGTATTCTTGGGTTGCTCAGGTTATAACTTGCCACCGAAAGAACGTTGTAAAGGCACCCTCAACTTAACCCCAGTCGAGTCTTTGGCTGCTTTGTCTGATGATGATGGTGCTGAAACGGCTGACCTCATGTCGAAACATCGTTGTCCTAAGTGCGGTACCGCAATGGACAGCTATGTGGTTGATGGTGGTCGTAAATTACATGTCTGTGGTAATAACCCAGATTGTGATGGCTACGAAGTTGAAGAAGGCGAATTCAAGATCAAGGGCTATGATGGTCCAACCATTCCATGTGATAAATGTGATGGTGAAATGCAGTTGAAGACAGGGCGTTTTGGTCCATATTTCGCTTGTTCAAGCTGTGACAATACCCGTAAAGTATTGAAGAGTGGGCAACCTGCGCCGCCACGTGTGGATCCAATCAAAATGGAACATCTCCGTTCTGCTAAACATGATGATTTCTTTGTGTTACGTGATGGTGCGGCAGGGTTATTCTTGGCTGCAAGCAAATTCCCGAAAATTCGTGAAACACGTGCACCGAAGGTCGCTGAACTACGCAGTGTGGCAGAGCAACTTGATCCGAAATATCAGTTCTTGTTGCAAGCACCCGATGTGGATCCTGAAGGCAACCCAACGGTCGTGAAATTCAGCCGTAAGAACCAAGCGCAATATGTAGGTTCAGAGACCGCTGAAGGTAAACAAACCAAGTGGAGTCTGGTGTTCCAAGATGGAAAATGGGTAGAGGCTTAACCCTTTAAGTTTGAAAAAATGCTGGCGATTGCTGGCATTTTTTATTGAAGAAAGAAAAACAACAATGGTTTTTAAATGGGGGAGCAACATGTGGAAAAATATCCGAATTGCCTGCTTATTGGTGGTGCTGTTGATTGTTGCGATCAATGCCTATCGGGATCAGAATCAGGATTGGAATCAGCCGATTCGTGTTCTGCTGCATCCGATTAATGCCGATGGTTCAGCCGCTACGCAACAGTATATTCAGCACTTACAGCAAGATGATTTTGTTGGGGTGAAACAATATCTGGAAAAAAATAGTCAGCAATATCGCGGACAGAGTAGCTATTTTATCATTGAAATCGGGCGTGAGTTAAATCAAGCACCGCCGAAGATGTCAGAGCAATCCAGTATTCTGAATAATATTCTATGGAGTTTAAAGTTTAGATTCTATGCATGGAAACAACATCAATCGATCGATGGCTCGCCAAGTTTAACCCTGTATCTGAATTACTATGATCCGAAGCAAAGCCGGGAACTCAAGCATTCCACTGCGTTGGAACGTGGGCGGATCGGTTCCGTTAATTTATTTGCTTCAGTCAAACAGGCCCAACAAAATAATGTGGTATTGGTACATGAGTTACTGCATGGTTTTGGCGCGACTGACAAATATAACTTAGTCAATGGCGAGCCTATTTTCCCGATTGGCTATGCACAGGCAGATAAACAGCCGCTCTATCCGCAAACCGAAGCTGAAATTATGGGTGGACGGATTGCGCTGTCCGAACATAAAAGTAAAATGCCCGATGATTTAGAACAAACACTTATTGGTACACTGACTGCAAAAGAAGTTGGCTGGATCAAGTAAATTGTGGATAAGTTTTGACTTATCCCTATCTTTGAAAAAATCATTCAACTGAAAAAAGATCAAATAAAACATCTGTTTTCTGACATTCCGTCATTAATTTTCAACATGCCTTATACAGAACTTGCGGATAAACACGATCAATATAGAGATATAACATTGATGATAAAAGAGTAAATAATGATGAAAACAGTGGGTAATGATCTGATTCGCAACCAACTGCATGCCGATCGTAAATGGTATCTGTTCTTAGGCGTACTCTTGGTGATTTTCGGCTTGGTTCTTTTAGCCGCCTTACCATTTGCAACATTATCAGCAGTCTTGTTGTTTGGTGTATTGATGATGTTGGGTGGTATTCTGCATTTTGTGGCCGCATTTATGGTGTTTAAAGGGGGCACACGGTGGTTGTGGGCGCTATTTGGTGTGTTGTATCTGGCCGCGGGTTATTTTGCCTTTACCACACCAGTGATTACTGCGGTGGTGCTCACCAGTTTCTTGGCCATTGCCTTAATTGTTGCCGGAATTATTCGTACCGTAAATGCCTTTATCCTGAGACCGATTTCAGGTTGGGGGTGGGTACTGTTTTCAGGGATCTTGACTCTATTAACCGGTATTCTGATTTTATCATCGCCTGATTCACCATTTTGGGTGTTGGGCATGTTCCTTGCGATTGATATTTTGTTTCAAGGGATTAACTATCTTACTTTTGCAGGTGCAATCAAACAGTTGCCGCATAGTTCAACCACAGTCTAAAGTCTTGGTTTAAACCTGAGAGCATGTATTTACATGCTCTTTTTGTTTTTGTAGTCGAGAACAATTCAATCGCTGGAGTCTGCTAAAATAGCGGTTCATTTCTAATTGACCGATTGTATGACGCTTGCCAAGCTAATTGATGAACTGAATCCACAACAAAAACAAGCAGCCACAACGGCTGCACAGAATTGTCTGGTTTTGGCAGGGGCAGGCTGTGGTAAAACCAAGACCATTGTGGCCAGAGCAGCCTATTTAATTGATCAGGGCTTGCCTGCACAGCAGATTCAAATTTTGACCTTTACCCGTCGGGCGGCCAGTGAAATTGTTACCCGTGTTGAACAGCATATGGGATCACAGGCCAAAGGCTTGCGTGCTTCAACTTTTCATACTTTCTGTATGTATCTATTACGTCGCAACCCAACTGCTTTTGGTCTGAGTCAGTTCAGTATTATTGATCGAGATGATCAATTGTTGATGTTCCGTCTGTTGCGTGGCAAAGATAAGGGCAATGTGTTGCCGAAAGCCGCGGAGCTGTGCGATCTCTATTCCTATGCGCGCAATACCAGAACCAAATTGTCGGATGCTTTGCTTGAGCAATTACCGCAAGCAGTGGAGTATAAGGCGCAGATTGCCGAGTTGATGAAAGCATACGAGCAACGTAAGCAAGAACGTAATTTTCTCGATTATGATGACATCCTGTCTATCGTGGCAGTGCATTTGCAGAATTCACCTGAGTTAGTGAAGTGGGTCACCAGTTTCTGTTCGGCGCTATTGGTCGATGAAATGCAGGATACCAACCCTTTGCAATGGGCACTCTTACAGCCCTTGGTGGGGAAGGTGAAACTGTTTTGTGTAGGAGATGATGCACAGTCGATTTACGGTTTCCGCGGTGCAGATTTTGAAAATATCCATCATTTTAAAGAACGTGTAGCTGATGCTGAAGTCTTGACGCTAGAAATGAATTACCGTTCTACGCAAGGCATTTTAGATTTATCCAATTGGTTGCTGGATCAAAGTCAGATTGAATATGACAAGCATCTACAAGCTTATCGTGGTACAGGCTTAAAACCACAACTGCATATTCTGAGCAATGAGTTTGAAGAGGCCAATTGGATTATCCAAGATTTGAATCGGCGCCATATGCACGGTGCGGCTTGGGCAGAACATATGGTGTTACTGCGCTCAGGTTTTAGTGGTCGCTATTTGGAAGGGGCTTTAATTGCCGCGAATATCCCTTATCGGTTTATTGGTGGGGTGAAGCTTTTAGAATCAGCGCATGTTAAAGATGTTTTGAGCTTGCTCAGGGTCAGTGTCAATCCGCAGGATGACTTGGCTTGGATGCGTTTTCTGACGCTGTGGGATGGCGTAGGGGATGTTGGTGCCAGCAAGTTGGCACAGGAGCTGATTCAACTGCCTGATATTGAGGCACGTTGTCAGCGATTAGAGCGACATGGCAAAGTACCACAACAGGCAATTTTGATCTTGATGCAACTGGATGTGCTGCAGCAACATGTTGAAGCCTGTATTGGTTTAGCCTTGGATGCCTTGAACGAGCAGTTAGAAAATAACTATAAGACCAAAGACTGGACGCGTCGGATCAAAGACTTTGATCTGGTCAAGCAACTGGCACGCAAACACAATTCACTTGGTGAATTTCTAGAAGAGTATGTGCTCGATCCAATTTCAGTGTCAGAAATTGATAAAACCCCTGATCAAGATTTAGTGACGTTGATTACCATCCACTCCGCCAAAGGAGCGGAACAAAAAGTCTGTTATGTACCGCATGTCTCTCCCAATCAATATCCACATGCACGTGCGCAAGGTGATTTTGATGATGTCGAAGAAGAACGCCGTGTACTGTACGTGGCTTTAACCCGTGCCGAGAATGAATTGATTTTGACCAAACAAAATTTAAATTTATGGTCACATGATCAATATGATGAACTGGGTAGAAAAATAGAAAGCTATTTTCTAAATGATTTACCTCAACATTTAGTGGATACGCAGATCCATCGCGATGTCCCACGTGCTTATGCGCAAGCCAAGCGTTCGCATCAAACCGCAATCAATTTAGGTTTTGGCATTGATTTCGATTAGACTAAGCAGATTCAATTTCTTGATTGATGTTGTGGGGCAGTAAATACAGCACTCTTCCATGACAGAATGAATCATCTTTTAGGTTTTAGCATGAAAATTTTAGTTCGTAATTTAGATCGTAGCGTGACTGATGCGGAGATTCTCGATTTATTCAAAGCCTATGGCAAAGTCGAGTCTTGCGTGGTGGTCAAAGATGCTGAAACAGGTAAGTCCAAGGGCTTTGGTTTTGTTGAAATGCCAAATCCACGTGAAGCGATCAAAGCAGTGAAAGGTCTCAATACTTTGAAAGTCAAAGGTTATGGCATCCGTGTGAAAATAGCAGAAGATAACGCTTAAGTTTAAATGCGCAAGCAATATAAGGCTTTATCGAATTGTCGCTCCAAGTGCTGAGCGGATTGTATAAGGGCTTAAAATCCTTGAGATTCGCTCATGGACCTTGTCTCATTTACCCCAAGTCGAACCCCAGCCTAGACAAGGATTGATGAAATAGCCATATATATTGTTGATTTCTTGTTGGTCAATTAAACCATTATGATCTTGATCGAGTGCTTTAAAAATTTTCATTCGGTTGGGGTCAATTGCGAAAGCTTTTTTCTGCCAAGAAACGGGTTGGTCTTTTAAGTGAATCAGTTGTTTCCATTCATTTTGATCAATCATTTGATCATGATTGAGATCGTAATCGGCATAGAGCTTGTCCCAATCCAAGGCTGTAGGTTCACAGCTATGCGAGACGGGAATAGCCATACAGCATATTAAGCTCAGTATGGCTTGTTGAATATGACGCATGGGCAGGCTCAAAAGATATTGATTTTATCATTAAAGCATTTAATCTTAAGCTATCCAAGCGAAAGGATCTTGAAGGAAAATATTATGTCCCGTGTTGCTCGTTACCATGCTGATCGCACCAATCAAAAACTGTATTTTGCTCGTCTGGCATGTCAACAAGCGGAGCAAACTGAACATATCCAGCAGGCACAAGCTTATCGTGAAGCAGCAGTGTTTCATTTACATGGTGCAATTTTAGCTTTCTTACAAGAATTGGTACGCTATTACCGTCTCAATGACTTACAGCCAACCTTTAAGTCCATTGAAGAGCACATGGCAGATAAAGGGCAGGTGTCACCTGAGGTGCTGGTGTTGCAGCAATTGGCAAAAGATGGTTTTGTGGCTGAATTGAAGCGTGCTTATCGTATGTGCCAATATGCGCCTGAGCCGACAGCGCCAGAACCAGAAAACGAGACTTCTTCCAATCTGATTATTAAAGTGACCCAAAGCCCACAGGCGTGGTTGCCGGATGCCAAAATTCTACGTGAATGGCATCGCGAGTTAAGTCATTTAATTGATGGTTTTCGTAATGAAATGGTGGAGTTCTAAGTCAAATCTTGAAGATGACTTGAAATCTTTGCCAACAGTACTTATATAAATAAGACGTGAGCGCAAAATACTTTGCCACCATGTTGAAGCATGGAGAAAATTTATGTCAATGCAACAGTTAAAAGAATTATTTGGTAATCAAGAAGCCGTTCTTGAATTGGTTCAACTCGAGGGTGGTGAGCTGGCTTTGCGCAATGCGGGTTCTGAAGAAAATGAGCCTTTAGTCAAGATTCAGTTTAGTGATGAAGTGAAAGCGATTTTGGGTGATCAGACCCCAACGGTTGCGCAACACATGATTCAGGCAGCTTTGTTTGGTCTTTTAGAAAAGCAGATGAACCAATGGCAAGCGGAAGTCATGGACGAACAGCCGACTCATTTGAGCTAATTCAAACACATAAAAAAAGCGTATTTGAAGTACGCTTTTTTATGTTTCCACAATGAATTAGTGGGTTTCTGACTGATGCGCCAATTCGATCTGGTTCAGAATATGATGACTCATATTCTTAGCCATTTCTTCTTTGGCATAGAAGACTTCACCAATATTTTCTTCTCGAATCACCGCTGCTTCTTCTTTCGTTTCTGCGCAGATCAACACCTGAATTTCGGGATTAAGCTGTTTGGAAATATCGACAATACGATGAATATCCAAAATGTCCATTGGTGAAATCACCAGCAGACGAGCATGTTGAATGTGGGCCTGAATCAAGACATTCGGTTCGGTTGCCTCACCACTCACAGCAGCAATGCCTTCGGCACGCAATTTTTCAACGATTTCACGATTTTCTTCGGCAATTACCACTTTGATATTCTGTTGCATCAGATTTTCGCTGATACGTCGACCAACGCCACCATAGCCGATAATCACCACCTGATCGCGCAGGTAAGCCTGATCGACCTCATCTGGGAGCATGGCCAGTGGGTCACCACTACGCTCTAGTAAACGGGCCAAATGCGAGCGCTCACGAATCCAGCGTTGCGCAGGCTCAATTGCAGAGAACACAAATGAGTTTAGGGTAATTGAGAATAGGGCGCCGGCAAGAATCAGGTTTTGAGCATCAGGTGTCAGTAAACTAAGTGATAAGCCCAATGTTGCCAAAATAAAGGAGAACTCACCGATTTGTGCCAAACTCGCACCAACGGTCAGGGCGGTATTGATCGGGTAACGGAAGAACAGCACCAGTGCCATGGCTGCTAGCGTTTTGCCGACCATGATGATGGCAACCACGGCTAAAATACGTAATGGTTCTTCAACTAAAATGCTCGGATCAAACAGCATGCCAACCGAAACAAAGAATAGAATCGCGAAGATTTCACGTAAGGGGAGGGTTTCTTCTTCCGCTCGATGACTAAAGTCTGACTCTTTGACCACCATTCCCGCAAAGAAGGCACCCAGTGCCATTGAAACCCCAAACACGGCATAAGAACCGTAGGCAATGGATACTGCAGCGGCAACGACAGTAAGGGTGAATAGTTCACGCGAACCTAAACGAGCCACAAATTGCATGATGATTGGTACTAAGCGTTTACCAATAATCAGCATAAAGGCAATAAAGCCTGTGACTTTAAGCAAGGTGATGCCAATGGTAATCCAGATACTTTGTGAGGTATCTGTGCCCGGTAGTGCTTGTCCACCCAGTAACACGGCTGTTGCAGGTAAAAGCACCAAGGCCAGAACCATCACCAGATCTTCAACCAAGAGCCAGCCAACCGCAATCTTGCCGTTCACCGAGTCCAGTAAACCGCGATCTCCCAATGCCTTCAGCAGCACTACAGTACTGGCACAGGATAAGCTGAGGCCAAAGATTAACGCTGAGCCAAAGCTCCAGCCCCAAAACATTGACACGCCAATACCGAGCAGTGTTGCAACCGCAATTTGCAAAATGGCGCCAGGTAAGGCAATACGGCGTACTTGCAGTAGATCTTTGAGGGAGAAGTGCATCCCTACGCCGAACATCAGGAACATGACCCCGAGTTCAGCCAACTGGTTAGCGAGTTGGATGTCACCAACCACACCAGGTGTATTTGGACTAATAATAATGCCTGCAACGAGGTAACCAATCAAAGGAGGTAAGCGTAAACGTGCTGCGATATAGCCAAAAATAAGGGCCATACCAAAACCAACAGCAAGTAATATAATTAAATCAACATCATGTGGCATTCGAGCTCCTTAATCGTTGCGGTTAAGGTAGAAATAAATGAGCATAAAACATGCCAAGAAAACAGCGAATAAAGTGTAGCAACTAAAATCGAATTTGTTGATGACAATTTTTTTATTTATCAAAAAAAATCATGTAAATCGTGCTTTCATGTTTTTTATTATGGCTGTTTTTTTAGGCAAAAAAAACGACTTCAAATGAAGCCGCTTTTTTTAAAGAACTAAAATTATTTAATTTTAGCTTCTTTGAAAATGACGTGTTGACGGATTTTTGGATCAAATTTTTTGATTTCCATTTTTTCCGGCATAGTACGTTTGTTCTTAGTAGTGGTATAGAAATAACCTGTACCAGCTGTAGAAACGAGGCGAATCTTATCACGCATTGTTCAGACTCCTTAGATCTTTTGACCTTGAGCACGGAGATCAGCAACAACTTTCTCGATACCCAATTTATCAATAATACGCATACCTTTAGTGGTTAAACGAAGACGTACAAAACGCTTTTCGCTTTCTAACCAAAAACGGTGGTGGTGCAGGTTCGGCTCGAACCGGCGTTTGGTTTTGTTGTTTGCGTGCGACACGTTGTTACCAACGATAGGACGCTTGCCGGTAACTTGGCAAACCTTAGACATGGTGAACTCCATTGCTAGTTTATACAGCACAATTTCGTGCAACTAGCCATTCAAGTAAACGGATGAAATCATTCAAGGGGCGTTTTATACCAAAAATACGATTAAAAGACAAGCGAATTTGGTAAAAACAAGGCATGAACTGGTGTGATAGCTCATGCCTTAACCAGCTTAGCGAAATAGTGTTTTCAAAAGCAGTTTATGTGTGGCTTTATTATACGGCGGAAGGATGAATTTTAAACTGTAAAGTTTAGGGCTGACTGGATTCGACATCATTGAGCGTTCATGTGAGAAGCTAAAGAACCCTTCTTTACCATGATATTTGCCCATACCTGATGCACCAATGCCGCCAAATGGGAGGTCATCCTGTGCCACATGAGTCAGGGTTTGGTTAATCCCGAAGTGCCCTGAATGGGTACGGCTAGCCACATAATCTGCACGCGCACTATCAATGTCAAAATAATAGAAAGCCAGTGGACGTGGACGATGATTAATAAATTGAAGTGCTTCTTCGATATGTTCGTACTCTAAAATAGGCAGAATTGGACCGAAGATCTCATTCTTCATAATCTCCATTTCCGTGGTCACACCGGTTAATAAGGTTGGTGCAATTTTACGAACTTCAGTTAAAGATTCATTTTTGGCATTCAGTTCAACAAGGGTCGCACCTTGATCGCGCGCATCTTCCAAATAGCCTTGTAGTCGGTTGTACTGCTTGTCATTCACAATCGAAGTATAGTCGTTATTGTCACGTAGGCTTGGATACATGGTGGTCACAAAGTCATTATAATGCTTGGTGAACTCGGCAGTTTTGCCTTTAGGCAGGAACATATAGTCTGGTGCAACACAGGTTTGACCCGCATTCCAGAGTTTACCGACAGCAATACGTTGTGCCACATCACGAATGTTCATGGCCGAATGAACCAGTGCAGGGGACTTGCCACCTAATTCTAAAATCACTGGGACAAGATTCTCTGCTGCCGCAGCCATCACAGTTTTCCCCACCGAGGTTGAGCCTGTGAAAATCATTTTATCGAAAGCAAGGTGGCTGAATGCATCTGAAATGACACCACCACCGTTGACAACCGCAACCAACTCTTGAGGAAAGGCTTCTGCCAATGCATTTTCAAGTACATAGCCAAAGTTTGAGGATGCACTCGAAATTTTAATCATGGCATGGTTGCCTGCAGCCAAGGCACAAATCAACGGGCCCAATGAAAGTAATAAAGGATAATTCCATGGTGCAATGATGCCGATCACGCCCAGCGGTTGATATTCTACCCACCCTTTTGCTGGTTGGTGTAACATGCTGATATGGCGTTTAGATGGTTTCATCCATTCGGTTAAGTTCTTGCTATAGTATTTAATATGTTCTAGACACGTCAGAACTTCACCAATTTTGGTTTCCATCACGGCGCGATTGCCGTAGTCTTGGCTAATTGCGTTAGCAAATTGATCTTGATATTTTACCAAGATACTTTTAAGTCGAGCTAAGCGTTCAATACGTTCTTTGGCGCTTGGCACAGGATGGCGTTGGTAAGCTGCTTTTTGCTGCTCAAGCAAATCATGTAGCCGTTTCACATCAGCATGAGGTGTCATAGCGGTTGTTTTTGTTTGACTGTTCATAGGAGTGGACCAAAAGAAAGCTTATTATTTTTTAATTTTTAGAGTAAATACTCTAAAGTGTCAAGTCGCTTTATAGGTTTGTTTTATAACCTATTGATAATGTTATAGATGGTTACAATCAATGTCGCACGCTAAACCTAACAAAACAAAAGATAGAATTTTGCAAATCAGTTTGCAGTTGTTTAATGAGCGTGGAGAGCGTTCGGTTACAACCAATCACATTGCGGCTGAGTTGGGGATTAGTCCTGGCAATCTGTACTATCATTTCCGTAATAAGCAGGAAATTATTAAGGAACTGGCACAGCAGTATCAGGCTGAAACTTTGGAAATGTTGGCTTTACCAACAGATCGTCCGTTAAATGCCAACGATAAAATCAGTTATTTTCAGGTGCTGAGTAATCAGCTTTGGGCTTACCGCTTTATTCACCGTGATGTTTATCATCTTGTTGAAAATAATGACGACTTTCGGAAGATTTACCCGCGTTTTGCTGGTCAGGTCATGCAGCAGGGTCAGAAAATTTATCGTGCCTTCGTGGATGCCGGTTTGATGAACATGACTGACTCGGAAATTGAAGCCTTGATCATCAACTTGTGGATTGTACTGACTAACTGGACCAACTTCTTATATATGTCGGGGCATATTAGCGATAACAATCGTCTTGAAGAAAAGTGGGTCTGGCAGGCCTTACGCCAAATGGTGTTCTTGGAAGGTCCATATTTAATGGGTGAAAGCCGTCAAACTTATGAGCAATTACTGAAATCACTGGGACCATCAGATTTGTTTGCCAGTTTATCTAATCTTAAAAATGATGATGAATAGATCGACAGCAGCTATTTAGTCAACCGCAAAAAAGGGTTAGAATGCTCGGCTTGATTTTAATTTGATTCGAATAAGTGATATTAACCAAATGAACACGACTACAGCCCACACAGCACGATTACTGATTACTTGTGAAGACAAGCCGGGGATCGTGCAAGCCGTATCGAGCTTTTTGTATCATCAGGGAGCAAACATTACCGCACTTGATCAGTACGCGACAGAAGCTCAAGGCGGGCGTTACTTTATGCGTGTTGAGTTTGAACTTGATCATTTGCAATCGCGTAAAGAAGCATTAATGCAGACCTTTGCTGCAAATGTTGCTGAACGCTATGGTATGCAATGGAAACTAAATTTTGTCGGTGAACTGAAAAAAGTTGGTATTCTGGTTTCTAAAGTTGACCATGCACTCTTGGAGTTGTTATGGCGCCATGCACGTGGTTCATTGCCGTGTGAAATTACCCAAGTGATTTCAAATCATCCAGATTTACGTGAATCAGTTGAAAATTTTGGTATCCCATTCCATGTGGTCCCTGTCAATAAAGACAATAAAGTTGAAGCCTATGCACAGATCAATGAGATGATGCAAGGCAATGACCTGTTGATCTTGGCACGTTATATGCAGATCCTGAGTGAGGACTTTGTATCACAATGGGAAATGAAAATTATCAATATTCACCATTCATTCTTGCCGGCTTTTGTAGGAGCAAATCCATATAAGCAAGCCTATGAGAAAGGGGTGAAGTTGATTGGGGCGACAGCACATTATGTCACGGCTGATCTCGATCAAGGCCCGATCATTGAGCAAGATGTAGAACGTGTGAGCCATGATTACAACGTTGAACAGCTGCGTGAATTGGGTGAAGACGTTGAGCGTAATGTCTTGGCGCGCGCTGTGAAATGGCATTTAGAAGACCGTATTATTGTCGACGGAAACAAGACCGTTGTTTTCTAAATCGCTGCCTTGATTCTATTTAAACAGAACATGCCGAAAGGCATGTTTTTTTATGTCTATTTTTAAAAGCTTAGCAAATATACAAGAAAAAACGGTTGCAAATGAAAACACTTCTCATTTATTATTACGGCACTTTCATTGTTCTATCCGATGAGTGAAATCGTTTTTTTCAAAGCGTCACCATCTATTAGGTACTTAGATTCTTATGAGTCAATCTCCTGCTACATTCAACACGCCACACCCGATGAAAAAGAAGATCATCGCTGCCTTAGTTGCAGTTGTGATTGGACATGTAGGCGTTCTGTGGGCGGTGAGCCACATGAAAACGATTGAGTTAAAACCAGTCGAGAAAGAGCCGCTTAAGGTAAAGTTCGTTAAAATTAAAGAGCCACCTAAGCCAGAACCACCAAAACCGAAAGAAAAGCCAAAGCCTGAACCTAAAAAAGAAGTGAAGGAAGTGAAGGTTGTTGAAAAACCGTTGCCACCACCGAAAAAAATTGAAAAGGTGCAACAGGTTAAAGAAGCGCCAAAACCTGTGCTTCAGAAAACTGAACCCAAGGTTGAACCAAAAGTTGAAACCAAAATTACGACAACAGTAACTGAAAAAGTGGTTGAAAAACCGCAACCTGTTCAGGAAGTTGCCAAACCGCAACCAGCTGCTGATCCATCTCCAAAACGTGTATCGATTGGTGGTTCAGGCGTACAGTGGAGTCGTTCACCGAAATTATCTGTAACAGCAAAAGATTTAGATAATCAGGCACGTTCCGTGATGGTACTGATTGAAGCGGATGAAAAAGGTAAAATTACCAATGCTCGGGTAACTCGTAGCAGTGGTTTACCGAGTTTAGATGAAAAAGTTTTACGTGCTGTCAGAAGTGCGAAATTTAAACCGTATATGGAAAATGGTGTTGCTTACCCAATTCGAGCAGAGCAACCGTTTGATCTTAGTCCTTAATAAATTTGAGTCCTTGCGACAGATTAAATCAGGAGTTCGTATATGAACTTTTCAGTTTATTGGCAACATGCAGATGCAGTAAGTAAAACACTGTATTTCATCCTATTAGCAATGTCGATTGCAACGTGGACTATTTTCATTCTGCGCATTTTAGGAACACGCCAATTAAAACAACAGGCTTATAACCAACTTGTGCAAGCGCTGGCGGCACTTAAATCAAAGTTACAACCTTTATCGTTTGAACAACGTAAAGCTGTGGCTGAACAAGCCTTGCTTCGCCAGATCTCTGCTGAGAAATCTCAAGCAGAAAAAGGCGTTTCTGTGCTTGGAACAATTGCTTCACTGGCACCGTTTGTGGGTTTATTCGGTACTGTGTGGGGAATTTTCCATGCGCTGGTTGCAGTAGGTAAAAGCGGACAGGCTGGTTTAGCTCAGGTTGCAACACCCGTAGGTGAAGCCTTGATTATGACGGGGCTAGGGCTTGCAGTGGCGATTCCAGCGGTAATGGCTTATAACATTTGTGTACGTTTTAACCGTGGTTTGGCACATGATTTACAAGATCAAGCGCATGGCCTGTTAATTGATACCATGTTGCAGCAAGAAACAGCGACAAAAACAGAAACTAAAGCGACTCAACAAAGTTTAGTTGGAGGTCAAGCTTAAGATGGGCTTTCAATTGGGTGAAGACCACGACAGTGGCATGAATGAGATGAATCTCATTCCTCTGATCGATATTATGTTGGTATTGATGATTATCTTTTTAGTCACAGCAACGGTTGCTAACCCATCAATTCCATTAAGTTTACCAAAAACAACTGCTGAAATTGTTGATCCGCCACCAAAAGCCATTACCATCAGTATTAATAGTAAAGGTGAAGTGGCTTGGGATGCGCAAATCATTAGCTTGGATGAGCTAGAGAAGCGTTTCCAGGAAGCGGGTCAGGCTGAGACAAAACCGACGGTTCAGTTACGTGCTGACAAAGAATCAAAATATGATACGGTTGCACAAGTCATGTCGCGTGCTAGTGAAGCAGGTTTAAGTGATATTGCGTTTGTCAGTGAAAACTAAGACAACATAGCCCATAAAAAAGCAACTCGGTGAGTTGCTTTTTTTATGCTTATTCATCTTTGAGCAGGTCAAGATATTTGGCACGGAGTTTAGACAGCTTAGGCGGAATACTAAAGTTGCAGTAGCCTTGTGACGGGTTACGTGCAAAGAAGTTCTGATGATACTCTTCCGCAGGGTAGAACGTTGGTACTGGGCTGAGCTCAGTTACGATATTTAGTCCTTCATTTTCCAGACTTTGAATCACCTGCTCAGCTTGCTGCTTTTGTTCATCATTGAAGTAATAAATCACAGAGCGGTATTGCGTTCCAATGTCATTGCCCTGACGGTTTAGCGTGGTTGGATCATGTGTGGTAAAGAACACATTCAACAATTGTGTATAGCTGATCTGCTGCTCGTCAAAATCAATCAGAACGACTTCAGCATGTTGAGTCGTGCCTTGGCAGACCTGTTCATAAGTCGGGTTTTGACTGACTCCACCCGCATAACCACTAACAACTTTTCCTACACCTTTGAGTTGTAGAAATACGGCTTCGACACACCAAAAACATCCACCACCAAATAGTGCCTGTTGCATACAACTCCCCAATTTTTAATTTTAACAATGTTATTAAAGTAAACGAAGTGCTTAAAAAGTAAAAGCCCGTGTTTGCAACGAGCTTTTACTTTATTGTGATCTGTAAATTACGGCAGTGGTTGAATCACCGTAACAAAGCTCACCAGAACCTTGCCTGATGGATCCATGAATTTAAGCTCATGACCTTTGAGCTCATAGCTTGTGGTACTAGCCAAAGCATTAGCATATTGGCGAGAGAGGGTGCTGTTGTCGTTGCCGATACAGGCCATCATGGTTGAAGCAATTGGGCCTAGGCGTAAGATAGAACCCTGGCTTTCAAAGCTACCTTGAATCTGATTACAGCCGTCTGCACCAAAGAAACGTTTGCCTTTGGCATCGAACTGAATTGCAGGGCGTTTGCCAGAAAGATCATTGCTCTTAATCTCTACACCATTGATCTGGGTTGCAATCCAATTACGGTTATAGAGGCCGATGCTTTCTTTTTGTGAGGCATTCGGTGAGGTGTGGAGCGATTCTGTGGTTGCACAGCCCGTCATTGCGACCGCAATTGCCAAAGTACATGTTGTTAAAAAAGGCTTTAACATAAAATTTAAGTCCAAATCATTGTGTTTCTATGTTTGGTATTAGAATAAAACAACATGGAGTGGAACAGGATATTGCGTATCCTTTTGTAAATGTTCAGGTGTTTTTAATAAAATGAGTAGAAATATTATTCATTTTTTGGAATCCCGGCACGAATGTCCGTTGAAAAATATTCGCTACTCTGGTTGGCTTGCTGCTCATATTGTTCGGCGCGTGGATTGATATGCGCCAAGCGATACCATTCTTTCATGCTGTAGTTTTGATTAAGTGCTTTTAAGTCATAGAGGTAATTGGGGAGATAACCTGAGGCCAATAAACGGTAATCTTTGGGTAAGCGTTGTGGATTAATGGCCTGTACCATATCAAAGACCAGTGTGGTGCAATTACTGGTGAGCGTGTTGTACCATTTGGCTTCTGCACGCAGTTCATCGGCCTTATGCAGATATTCAATAAACAGGGCTTTGCGTTCAGCTGCAGGCATTCTGATTGGAAAGAGGTAGACTTGTTCGTGGCGAATATTGCTACGGGTATACACGATATCCTTTTCATCTGAAGCCACCAAACTGAGCTCATATTTACGGAAAAAGCCACCAATCGCGGAAAAGTCTTCGCCTTTTTCTTTACGGATTTCAATCGAGAATACCAACGGTTTTTGATCGACAAAATCAAAACTAACTAAGGTGTGGGCAATTTGTGGTCCCATCCAGTAGGAGGTAATGACATTGATCCCGGTAATTTTATTCAGATCAATTGTGCGATTTTCCCAGTGAATGTCGTAGCTGCCATCCGCATGCCAGTTAAAATTACGCACATTGTGGAGTTGTACAAGATCACCATTCTTTTCATAGCTGAGCTGTTCGGCAACCTCAGGGTTCCAGTCCCGGTCTTGTCGGGCTTCGAGGGAGAAATACCAAATCAGTGAACAGGCAAACGCAACACAGTAGATGATAATATCGGTGCGGCGACTGACCAGATGACCACTCACATAAACACCAAGCAAACTGAGTGCAAATAGGCTCCACAGAATAATGCTGACTCGGCTAAACAATGTGCCGAGTGGCTGCTGAATCCATAAGGCAAGACAGAGCCATACACTGGAAAGAACCACGAATAAGGTAAATAGGCTATGTAATAGTCCAACACCTAAGGCAATAAAAAATTCACGTGATCCAATATTATGCATGGCAAGTGCGATCCGTTTTTATTTTTGGTAGGTTGCAAACTCAAAGGCAATATTTGATTTTTCATCGTTGTGCTGTTCAGAGTTTACTTTATGAAAATCTTCAGAGATTTTTGGATAGTGTGCATCACCTTGTACATCCAGATCCACATGGGTCAACTCGAGACGATCGGCAATGGCCAGCGTTTGAGTAAAAATCTCTCCACCTCCAATAATAAATAAGGCGGCTTTTTCTGAATGTTGTACGTCTGTAAGTGCGCCATTGAGTGCGGCTTCGATACTATGTGCAACTTTAACGCCTTCAAATTGCCAAGCGGGATCTCGGGTAATCACCCAATTTACGCGATTTGGCAGGGTACGGCCCATTGACTCAAGCGTTTTACGTCCCATAATCACCACACCCCCTTGGGTAATGGCTTTAAAGTGCTTCAGATCAGCAGAGATATGCCACGGCAAAGCATTGCCTTTGCCGATACAGTGATTTTTATCCATTGCGACTACGTGGACTACTTCAGTGCCTTGCCATGCCATTTTTATATTCTCTCTAACTAAGCAATTTAAACTGCGACAGGTGCTTTGATTGCAGGGTGTGACTCATAACCTACAATTTCAATATCTTCAAATTTAAAGTCAAAAATATCGGTAATTTCAGGATTGAGTTTTAATTGACACAACGGTAGTGGCTCGCGGCTAAGCTGTAATTGTGCCTGCTCAAAGTGGTTGGCATAGAGATGAGTATCTCCGCCTGTCCAGACAAAGTCCCCCACACCTAAGCCACAGACTTGTGCAATCATATGAGTCAGCAGGGCATAGCTGGCAATATTAAACGGTACACCTAAGAATACATCGGCACTGCGTTGATAGAGCTGGCATGACAGTTTGTTGTCTTGCACAAAAAACTGGAACAAGGTATGACAAGGTGGTAAGGCCACTTTGCCTGCTTCATTGGGGTTCCAGCCAGACACGATCAAACGACGAGAATTTGGATTGGTCTTGATTTCATTGATCAACCATTGAATCTGATCAAAACCATTCTGTTGATAGCTACCATCTTCATTTTGAGTTGCGCCAAAGTTACGCCATTGATGACCATACACTGGCCCAAGCTCACCCTCAGGACGACCAAAACGTGCGGTTTGCTCAGCAGTTGCCCATTCATCCCAAATGCTTACTTTATTGTCTTTGAGATATTGAACGTTGGTATCTCCTTTGAGGAACCAAAGCAACTCAATCACAATCGAACGGAAGTGGACTTTCTTGGTGGTGAGCAGTGGAAAGCCTTTAGAAAGATCAAAACGCATCTGATGACCAAATACTGAACGTGTACCTGTGCCTGTGCGGTCACCTTTATCGCCGCCATTGTCCAAGATATGTTGTAAAAGGTCTAAATATGTACGCATTGTCATTCCTACCGCAGATTTTGCCTGGGCTCATCTTATCAGAATTTATGGCAGAAATAATGCTGCAATTACGCGTCAGCTTTTGTCGTGGGAAGCAGGTTGGCTGCTATCTGATTTTATTTAGTTGTTTTATAGTAGATTCTATAAATAAGTAGAGTGATCACCAACAGAATGAATTTTAAAGCAGAGGCTTTGCCGAATAGTTTGCAGCCATATCTAGAAAAAATTTCGGCCACAATTCAACCTACCGTCACCATGCAACTCACCGCTAACGATAATTTGAGTGTATGGCAAAGCAAGGTGGGAGGAGTGCCTTATTTGCCTTTGGATGCGACTTATCCAGTCGATTCGAATGGCAAGCCATTGGCTTTATTGGCGCAGTTTAATTTTGCCGAAATTCCAAGTTTGCCCAATTTCCCAGATCAGGGGATTTTACAGTTCTATATCGCTGCTGATGATCTGTATGGAATGAACTTTGATGACCAACAGCAGCAATCGGGTTTTAAAGTGTTGTACTTTGATCAAGTGCTTGAGGATGCGTCACAATTAAAACAAGACTTCGCTGAAGTTCAGTTGGGCGAAGATGAGTATTTGCCCTTTACGGGACAATACTCGATTGAGTTTGTTTTAAGCACTCAGTCGATCAGTTTGGGTGATTTTGCTTTTGCGCCGAAAATTTTAGGGGTTGAAGACCTTTATGATTTTGAAGATCAATTTGAAGGTGGTGATTTCGAAGATGATTTTATCGAACCTTATGATGAAGTCGCTTCCGCAAGTGGGCATCGTTTAGGCGGTTATCCTTATTTTACCCAAACTGATCCACGTCAATATAATGAAAAAGTTCAAGATTATGTGCTGCTGTTCCAGCTGGATACTGATGATGCGGAAAACGAGATTATGTGGGGAGATTCAGGCGTGGGGAATTTCTTTATTCATCCTGAAGACCTAAAGAAACGAGATTTTTCCAAAGTGCTGTATAACTGGGATTGTTGTTAAATAAAAAAGCGGATGAGTAATCATCCGCTTTTTTGATTGGTCTTAAATCTTATTCAGTAACAAAAGTAACTTTGCCGCCTTCCAGTGATTTAACGCGTGCTAAGGATTCAACGCGATAGCCTTTTTCCAGCAGTACGTCACGGCCTGGCTGGAATGATTTTTCAATCACGATACCGACACCCACCACTTCTGCTTTGGCTTGGTGAATCAAGTCGATTAAACCAAGTGCTGCTTGACCATTGGCCAAGAAGTCATCAATCACCAGTGCTTTATCACTTGAGCTGATGTGCTTGTTTGAAATGGCAATGGTACTTTCAGTTTGTTTGGTAAACGAGAACACTTTAGAACGGTAAAGGTCGTCTTTCAGTGTTAATGACTGGTACTTACGCGCGAAAATGACAGGAACGCCAAGTTCTAAACCTGCCATGATTGCAGGTGCAATACCTGAAGCTTCAATAGTAATGATTTTAGTAATACCTGCATCTTTAAAGCGAGCGGCAAACTCTTTACCAATCAGCTGCATTAACACAGGATCGATTTGGTGGTTTAAGAAAGCATCAACTTTCAAAACCTGATCAGATAGAACGATACCTTCATTTAAGATTTTCTGTTCTAAAGCGTACACGGGAGAATCCTCTAAACGGATGCTTGTTCAAGCAAAGGCATATTTTAAAAAGCATCAAAAAAAATGCAAGCCAAAATTGACCAGATGCTTAGTTTGTTTTACCTGAATAGCCTGTTAAAAGCAGACCATATGATGATTTTCCATCGTTATGCGCCATTTTGACGGGTAAATAGTCAAGTTTTGGTGCTAACCAGAACACCGTATTGCGCTCAGGTTTATCATGCTGCATCACCACTTTGATGGTGCTAAATGTACCATAAGGGGTCTTGATGTTTTCAGTACCTTGTTTCACAAAGCGACGTTCATCAATAGCTTTGGCATCGGCAATCAGATATTTGGTTTTCAGCGAATTGTTTTTCAAGTCCTCACGGATTTGCAACTCTGCATTCAGCTCATCCAGCGCTCCAGCCTGCCATGCAAATGAGCGCGCCGTATCATCTTTTTTGGTATTCACAACCTTGGTGCTTGGGTTGAAATTAATACTCATGCTATTGCTATGAATCAGGATTTTGCTGCTACGGTTAAATTTTTGGGAGTTGATTTTATTGTCAGCAAAACTAAATTGGCTGGTTTCAGAAGCAGAGGCGATACCTCCTGCTTTGGCACTGAATTGATAGGTCCAGTTATTGCCTTGCTGTGACAGGGTGCGTGTTGCTGAACCTAGGTTTTTATTGTTGTAGCTGAATTGATAGCTGGCTTGGAAGGGTGCCATTGCCAGTGCATGACTAGATAAGCCTGCACTGAGAAGGGTTGCGGAAGTAATACCCAGTACTTTCATTAATTTCTTTGTCATAACACTTTATCCTTTGAGTGATGTGATAAGTGAACCACTCATTTATCATTACGATTTAGAGATATTATGCCTGTAGATTATGTAGAAAAGATCAGGTTTTTTACTAAGCGCGTGTTAATTTTTCGTATAAATCATGAAGATGTGTATTTTTCAGTGGCATATTGTGCACCTTGAAGATATGCCACAACGCATCGAATTTACTTTTTGCCGTCTTTTTGCTGGATAGGTGTGACTTCACTGTCTGATAAGTCATCCTCATCAAGGTCATCTTCATTGGAGGGCGATAAAATTGCAGCGAGATTGACGTTGCCCCAAACAATCAGCTCGGCAGGACGAACTCTGGCACGATTGACATGGACTTTGCTCAGCGTTTCAATAATGCTGGCTTTTTTACCCAGCCAGCGGTTTAGGTCAAGATAAAGCAAGTCATCTTTCACTTTGACCACTTCAAAGTGTTCTAATATTTTACCGAGTGGATCTTCTTCACGAAATTTTTGGTAGTACCAGATCGCGACATAAAAGCCCCACTTCTGCAAGATATTTTTGAATTTGGCTTCAATCACTTGCGTGTTACTGATTTGCTCGAATACCATTAGCTGGACATTTTGATTCATTTCCATTTGAATCAACTTCAAATCGACCGAAAGCGTGGTATGCAAACCTTTCACATCTAAAGTGGTATATAAACGTAACCAGCCATCATATAGATCGGCATGCAGGTCTTGCATAATGCCAACATTTTCGGTGACATAACGCTCCATGGTCGCATTTACAAAAACTTGGGAAAGTGAAAATTCTCTTTCTTCTTCGATGAATTCTTCTGCTTTTTGGTAAACTTTACGTAGACGTTTAGCAACGGATGAAATTAGCGTTTGCATAAAAGTTGTTCCAGAAAGTGAATTGATGAGCCATGTAATGCCGCAATCGTTGTATTCACTAAAAAATAAAAAATAAATTTCTGACTTGCAGTGTAGCAAAATTAATTGCTACATTTTCATAAAATGATGGTATGGAAACACTGTAACCATAAGTGGATCACATTTTTGTAAAAAATTGAATATTAGTTGGGTTTTGTACGGTGCTACCGTTGGGGATGGGACATTCTTTGTCGCTTAAATACCATGTGGAATAAAATAAATTTTCGTTCAGAATTGTCTCCTTCTTGGTGGCAAGATCCCATTTTTATTGGGGCGGTGCTGTTAGCGATGCTAATGCATGCTGCTGTGCTTGCCATCCAATTTACCATGCCATCGCCATCTGATACATCAACCAAAGAAATTGCAGTAACCGTTCGTCCGAGCCAAGAAAAAGTCAAAGAGGCTGATTTTTTAGCACAAGCCGATCAACACGGTTCTGGTGACTTTCGCGAAGCGCATCGGATGTCGAGTGATATGCCTACGCCGATGCAAGCCGATGCGACTGCGGGTGAGAAAGAGTTAGAAAGTCTGGAAAAAATTCAGCAAAAACGAGAATTAAAATTTGAAGAAAAAGTGTTGATGACGGTTTTAAGCTGGCAAAAACAAGCAGAACAGAGTGAACGTAAAAAGACCTTGGATGATTTACAAAGTCAGTTTCAAGCTAAAGCGGCCATGGTCGCGAGCTTGGAAGCTCAATATTTACAACGCCAACAGAATTTTAGCCGTAAACAGCGCATTAAAACCGTCGATGGCATTCAAGCCAAGCAAGATGCATCCGCCGCTTATCTGGATAAATTCCGTCAAAAAGTCGAACTTTATGGCAACCGTTACTATCCAGATGAGGCGAAACAGCAGCACTTGGCAGGTGAGGTTCGTTTGATGGTGATTCTCAATGCTGAAGGGGGTATTCGGGCCATTCGTTTAATTGAAAGCTCGGGTCATGCAATTTTAGATGAGGCGGCAAAGGCTTCTGTGCGTCGTGGTGCACCCTTTGGTCCATTTGATGCGGCCATGAAAAAAGATATTTCTGAGTTGAGGATTATTCGGACCTGGCGTTTTGATCCTGTGGATGCTGAGTTTGAAGTGCATTAATAGCATTCTTGAAGGGTGATGTAGCATAGAGCATTTGGTCTTTCTTCGACTTTGAGAAATAAAAAAACGGCTAGATTTAGCCGTTTTTTATTTAATGTGTGGATAAGTTTGCGTTTATTCACAAGCCATTTTGACTTGAATAAGCACGTTCAACTGTGCAGATTTCGACACTAAAATCCTGATACCATTTTTCTTTACCTAAGCGCTGAGCAACCAGATGTTCTGCATCGCGTTGCCACTGCTTGATATCTTCAAGACTGTTCCAGTAAGACAACGCAATTTCAAAGCCATTTTCATTACAGGCTTCAAACTTGATACAGTGGTACTCACTCAGAGCCTTATTTCTCAACTTCTGAGCCATGTCTGAGTAAGTTGCATCAAGCTGTTTGATGGTGGCTTTAAAAATAACGATATACATAGAAGCCTAAATTAGTTTTCATCGGCTTGGTAAGGATTGGCAATGCCGAGTTTTTTTAGAATTTCAATTTCTAAAGCTTCCATTTCTTCTGCTTCAGCTTCACTGGTTTCATGATCATAACCGAGTAAATGTAAAATGCCATGAACCAGTAGATGAGTGAAATGATCACTTGGTATTTTTTGTTGTTCTGCAGCTTCTTGTAAAACCACAGGAATACAAATGACCAAGTCACCTAAAGGCTCTGCATCGAGTAAGCTGAGCATTTCCTCCGGAATATCACTAGGGAAAGACAGTACATTGGTCGGTTTATCTTTTTCGCGATATTGCAGATTGAGCTCATGGCTTTCAGCTAGATCAACACAGGCAATTCCAATTTCACAATTGACATCAAAACCGACGTGACGCAGTGCAGTTTCAATATTTTTTTTGATTTGACCACGTTTGAGTGGCAATTCAGCAGCTTGAAAGTCTTGTTGAAGACTTAAATTGATTTTCAAAGTAGATCCTTAGATATAAATGACATCTACATTCTTAGATTGAATCTAAAAATGTAGATAAAGATCACGGTGGAATCCTGCCACATGCTTATCCATGTTTGGGATAAGCCTTCGGCGTGACCTACTTTTGTTTTGGCAAAAGTAGGTAAAACCTGATTTTACATGATTATAAGGTCAGATCCGCATCCTTCCTTCACAGCATAGCTGTTCATCTTGCGCTCAGACAAAGCATCGCTTAGTTTATCTTCGCTCAGGTTGCGAATGACGGTTCCGAGTATCGAATTAGGTCAATATTGTTTAATACTGAGCATCCGCTTTCTCATCATTTTCTGCGATCAGCGCTTCTTGTTTGGCTTTGCGTTCGGCACGGGCTTCAGCAGACAGGCGTTGCTGTTCACTGTCCCAACCTTCGTAAGCTTCAACAATTTTTTGTACCAATTGATGTCGAACTACATCACGTGAATGGAAACGGGTGATATGAATCTCATGGACATTTTCAAGGACACGTAATGCTTGTGCTAAACCTGATTGTTGCCCACGCGGTAAGTCAACCTGCGTCACGTCACCCGTAATCACGGCACGTGAACCAAAACCTAAACGGGTCAGGAACATTTTCATCTGTTCAGGAGTGGTGTTTTGTGCTTCATCTAAAATGACAAATGAGTGGTTCAGGGTACGTCCGCGCATGTAGGCGAGTGGAGCAACCTCAATCACTTGACGTTCAATCAGTTTGGCGACTTTTTCAAAGCCCAGCATTTCATACAGCGCATCGTAAAGCGGGCGTAAGTAGGGGTCAATTTTCTGGGTAAGATCACCAGGTAAGAAACCGAGCTTTTCACCCGCCTCAACAGCTGGACGAACCAGTAAGATCCGCTGAATTTCATTGCGTTCCAGCATATCAACCGCAGCAGCAACCGCCAGATAAGTTTTACCTGTCCCGGCTGGGCCAATACCGAAGGAAATATCGCTTTGTAAAATACGTTGTACATAGCGTTTTTGATTGGCACCGCGTGGATTAATTCGCCCTTTGCGGGTCTGTAACCAAACGCTATCGACACCAGTATGCTCCTGATCTGAATCATCCATCAGTTCACGATCTGTCTGTGAACCTTGGATCATCAAATGAATCACATCGGCACTAATTTGTGAGGAAATTTCTGATTCTTGATAGAGCCGTTGCAATAGTGCTTCGGCTCTTTCGACCGCTTCTATATCACCATCGAGATAAAAGGCATCGCCACGGTGAGTAATTTTGACATCTAAACGTTGTTCGATTTGTTTTAAATGCCCGTTATACGCACCGAGCATGCTTTTCAAACGTTCCAATTGAATCTCAGGGAACGTTACTGTACGTCGAATCGCTGCAGTCAAGATAAACCCTTTTTGTTGCTCTGTAGGAATACCCTTACATTACGCCACGTCAGGTTCAAGATTCAAGAGTTCTCCGTAAACTAAATTTAAAGTTTTAATTTCCGTGATCTCAATCTCTGCGAAACGCCCAATCCACGCGGCATCACCGATAAATGTCACTAAACGTGTATTGTCTGCTGTACCAATTAAAACATTTGGATCTTTATCAGAAACCTTTTCAATCAGCACACGCTCAATTTTACCGAGCATGGCATCTGTTTTATCGATACTAGAGCGTTTAATCACTTCCTGTACTTGAGCCAAACGATCTTTTTTCACTTGCTCAGGCGTGCTGTCTGGTAAGTCAGAAGCTGGCGTACCTGGCCGCTTAGAATAGACAAAACTATAAGAGTGGTCGAAATCTAAATCTTTAATGAACTGTAAGGTTTCAGCAAAATGTGCATCTGTTTCACCTGGGAAACCGATAATGAAATCGCTGGATAAATGCATATCCGGACGGACTTTACGTAACTTGGCAATTTTATCGATATAGACATCAATGGTGTGGTTACGTTTCATCGCTTGAAGTACGTCATTTGAACCACTTTGTACCGGCAGATGTAAATGAGAAACCATCTGTGGTAAATCACGATAGCATTGGATCAGCTCATCAGAGAACTCAAGTGGATGAGAAGTGGTATAGCGTAGACGACCAATCCCTGGAATTTCTGCAACGAGGCGCAATAATTCAGGGAAGGTACAAATTTCACCCTCAAAGGTTTCGCCACGATAACCATTTACATTTTGACCCAGTAAGCTGATTTCACGCACGCCTTTTTCAGCCAAGCCAGCGATTTCTGCCAACACATCATCCAATGGACGAGACACTTCTTCGCCACGGGTATAAGGAACTACGCAGAATGAACAGTACTTCGAGCAACCTTCCATGATGGAAACGAATGCCTTGAAGCCTTCGACACGTGGTTCTGGCAAAAAGTCGAACTTTTCAATATCGGGGAAAGAAATATCAACCAATTTGATTTTTTCTTTCTTTGGTTTTTCCACTTGTGCCTGGTGTTGATCCAGCATTTGAGGTAAACGATGCAGGGTTTGTGGACCAAATACCATATCCACATAAGGGGCACGTTTTTGAATGTTGTCACCTTCTTGAGAAGCAACACATCCTCCCACGCCGATCACGAGGTCGGGATTCTGTTCTTTCAATTTGCGCCAGCGGCCTAGGCCACTGAATACTTTCTCTTGTGCTTTTTCACGAATTGAGCAGGTATTCATCAGCAGAATGTCTGCTTCATTTGGATTGTCAGTCAGCACATAGCCATGTGAATCACCCAATAAATCTGCCATACGATGACTGTCATACTCATTCATCTGACACCCTTGAGTTTCAATAAACAATTTCTTGATTGAAACATCAGCGGTGTGCATTGGCTGGGTAACAGTGTTTTCTGAAGCAGCTTTTACAGCACTGGGAATGAATGTTTGAACCGTCATGCAGGCTCCTAAACAGGGTGGATTTAAATAAACGGCGGATTATAGCAGTATTTTAAACGGAACGGAGAGAATAAAAAACTGACAAAAATGGACAGTTTGTGAATAAAATTGTGTGAATTTTAATGAATATGAATCAGTAATTTACATAACACAACAATAGTGGAAGGCGAGACTTATTACACTATAATGGCTGGGCAAAATTAGGCATAGATATTGATGAAGATGAAAAAGCAGCGTGATTTTAGAACAACCCTAACTCATAAATTGAATAACAAGAAGAGCTTCCGTTGTTTTATTGCAGTGGGGGGAGTGATCGCCTGCTCGTCTGTCTATGCTTTAGATGAACAATTTAATGATGCATTGCGTGCTGCTAATGCCAATAATACGGCATTGCTCGATCAATACCAATTTGAAATGCAAAATGATGTTTTAGGTTACTACCCTGAATATTGGAAACTCAATACCAATCTGGGTTTTCAACCTGCATCTTCAATTATTAGCTATGCGCAGCGCTATCCACAATCGGCGATGGCAGAAAAACTCTCTGCGGATTATGTCGAAGAAAAAGTCAAACTTGGTAGCTTTGCTGATGCCAAGCCTGTACTGAGTTATGTCACCAATCCAGACCAAGAAGAAAGTTGTGCTGTTGCGCAAGTCCGTGCCAAAACAGGCGATAGTCTGGTTTTTGCTGAATATAAAGACGTTTGGCTTACCACTAATTCTCAGCCTGAAGCGTGTAATGGTTTAGGTCGCTTGATGTTGTCTAGTCCTTTAATGACTACTCAAGATCGTCAACAAAGACTTTGGGGACAACTACGAGCAGGGCAATCAGGCCCTGCGATTGCCACTGCTCAAACCATGGGTTTGAACCTTTCTTTGGCACAGTTCAATCAAATTCAAGCCAATCCATTGGGTTATTTGTGGAGTGCACCGAAATCAAATGATGCCGATTATGCCTATTTGATTTTTGCTTTAGGCCGTGTTGCAGATAGCGATTTAACCAATGCTTTGGGCAATGTACAGCGTGCTGCTCAAGGTGTGCCGCAGCCAGTCCAGCAATATTTGTATCGTACCATTGGTTATGTTGGTGGTACTACCGTAATGAAAAATGGCTTTAATCGTGAAGTCCTAAATGCCTACGACCAAAGTTATGGTTATCCATTAAGTCCAGAAGAAGCAGAAATTTATGCACGTCAGGCGATTCGCTTTGGCGCTTGGGAAAGTTTGATTCGTGCGATTGATGCCATGTCAGTCACGCAAAAGCAGGAAGATCGTTGGCAGTATTGGTTAGCACGTGCATCGGAGCAACGTTCTGACGGTGGGTCAAAACAGGCAGCGCAACAGATCTATCGCAAACTGGCACAGGGTGGCGATGATTACCATAACCTGTTGGCAAAAGACCGCTTAGGTGAGCGCTATAATCATCAGCCATATAACGAACAACCAAGTACGCAAGATACACAGCGTTTAAATCAAAATATTCATTTTAGACGTGCATTTGCCCTTAGAGATGTGAATGCACCTGCGAACTATACCAACCGTGAATGGAACTGGGCAGTGCGTCAAGCGTATTTGCAACACGACGATGGTCTGCTTTTAGCCGCTGCAAAACGTGCGCATGATATGGGTTGGTATGATCGTGCCATTTATGCCGCTGATCGTACCACATCGCGGCATAATGACACCTATCGTTTTGCCACACCGCATCGTAGCAATGTGACTAGCCATAGTTACAATGCCGGTATTGATCCAGCATGGGCCTATGGTTTAATGCGCCAAGAAAGCCGTTTTGTCACTTCTGCACGTTCTCATGTTGGGGCAGGAGGTTTAATGCAGATTATGCCGAACACTGCCAAACTGATAGCAAGACAAATGGGTGAAACTTATAACCCGGCAGCCTTGAGTGAGATGAATACCAATATTCGTTATGGCACCTATTATCTTTCAATGATTCAAAGTCAGTTGAGCGGTAATGCGGTATTGGCAACAGCAGGTTATAACGCGGGCCCAAATCGTGCACGTCGCTGGCAACCTGATGCCCAGAATATGGCAGCGGATCAATACACAGAAACCATTCCATTACTGGAAACACGTGACTATGTAAAACATGTCATGACCAATGCTACCCATTATGGTGTGGTATTAGGGCAAGGTGCACAATCGTTGGAAAAACGCATGAGCACGATTCCGGTACGCAGTGGGCCTTAAGACACAGCCAGATGTTTAAGTGAAACAATGAAGTTTTTGCATTTGATGAAATCAATCCAGTTACTCAAAACGCAGTTGATGAGCGTGGCACAGATATTAAGCTGTGCTGCAATCTTCTCTTTTACTGCGCCATCGCACGCTGCGAGTAATCCTGATGTTGCTGGTTATGTCATGCATGTACAAATGACACCGGCAGCATGCTCTTTTGACTCGTCAAGACAAAAGCAACGTAAATGTCTGGAAGGTTATTCACTGACCATTGCCAGCCTATTGCCTGAAGTACCTTTAAACCGGGATTGCTCAACGAAAACCTCGGCCAAGTTATCACCGTTGCAGGCAAAAGTAGTTGCACGTGTCATGCCTGATGAAAATGCGCGCATACAGTTATGGCAAGATGTGGGTGGTTGTATGCCGATGAATGCCAGCCAATATTTTCGAACCATTATTAATTTTGCAGAACGTTTGAAAATACCGGCAGATTTGACCAGCCCCAATACGATTGAAGTACAGAAAGAAAATCTTAGACAGCAATTTGTCAAATTGAATCCTTCATTACCACCGAATGGAATTCGCTTTACTTGTCAGTCATCGAGATTTGATTCGGTCTTGACCGAAATTCGGGTGTGTTATCAGAAAAATGGTCAATATAAACAATGCGCAAGCCATATTGTAACAGGCTGTCCAAGTGAATTTACAATTAAAGGCAGTTACTAGGTATTTACCTAGTTTGATTTGTATTTTCTATTAGACTTTCGTTGAAATTCATTCTCTTTTACATGCATCTGTATTCGCTTTAGAGTACAATCTTTGCCGTTTATGATAATTCGATTGAATAATAATAGCGTTCAATCGTGCAAACGCATCTCATTGGAGAATATCACATGAAGCAACCCGTTCGTGTTGCCGTTACAGGCGCTGCTGGTCAAATTGGTTATAGCTTATTATTCCGTATCGCAAGCGGTGAAATGTTAGGCAAAGATCAACCAGTAATTTTACAATTGCTTGAAGTTCCTTTTGAGAAAGCTCAACAAGCGCTTAAAGGCGTGATGATGGAACTTGATGACTGTGCTTTCCCATTATTGGCAGGCATGATCGGGACTGATGATCCTAAAGTTGCATTCAAAGATGCTGACTACGCGTTATTGGTTGGTTCTCGCCCACGTGGTCCAGGTATGGAACGTGCGGACTTGTTAAAAGTGAATGGCGAAATCTTTATCGGTCAAGGCCAAGCACTCAATGAAGTTGCAAGTCGTGACGTTAAAGTATTGGTTGTTGGTAACCCGGCAAACACCAATGCATACATCGCAATGAAATCTGCTCCAGATCTTCCAGCGAAAAACTTTACTGCAATGTTACGTCTTGACCACAACCGTGCTTTGACTCAACTTGCTCAAAAAGCTGGTGTGGCAGTTTCTGACATCGAAAACATGACTGTTTGGGGTAACCACTCTCCAACAATGTATGCGGACTACCGTTTTGCAACTGCAAATGGCGTAAGCTTAAAAGACAAAATCAACGATGCAGCATGGAACAAAGATGTGTTCCTTCCAACTGTTGGTAAACGTGGTGCTGCGATCATCGAAGCGCGTGGTTTGTCTTCAGCGGCTTCAGCTGCAAATGCTGCAATCGATCATATGCGTGATTGGGCGTTGGGCACTAACGGCAAATGGGTAACCATGGGTATTCCATCTGATGGTTCTTATGGTATTCCAGAAGGCGTAATGTTCGGTTTCCCAGTGACGACTGAAAACGGTGAATACAAAATCGTTCAAGGCTTAGAAATTGATGAGTTCAGCCGTGAGCGTATCAACTTCACGCTGAATGAGCTTGAAGAAGAACGTGCAGCAATTGCTGACATGGTTAAATAATTTATCTTTTGGATAAATTGAAAAGCACTCTCGATGAGAGTGCTTTTTTTATGCTGGTTAAAACAAAAAACAACAAGAAAATATGGACCTAGCGCTGCATACCTAGGTGATTTACTGTTAGATTATTTTGATAAAGGACATCACTTGGAGAATAACAATGTTTGAACAGCAACCGACACTTGAGCTTTTATTTGAGCAACTCGGGCTTGGAGCAGATGAGGCAGCAATCGAAAACTTTGTGAGAACTCATCAACTGAGTGCCGACCAAAAGTTGCATGAAGCTGAATTTTGGAGTGTGGGGCAGCGTGATTTTCTCAAGAGTCATTGGGATAAAGATGATGAGTGGGCGATTGTGATTGATGAACTGAATCAGCAACTCCATGTGGACAGTACCCGATAATTGATTCGCCCAAGCAAAAATAAAGCTCACATTAGTGAGCTTTATTTTGAATGAGGGTTTTAAACCAGTCTTCCTGACGAAGTTGAATAAACGCAGGATGAAGCTGTAGTAACTCCAGATCGTGGTCTAGGCAAGATGTATATTTCTTTAACCAGTGGCGAGTTAATGCTTGTTCCTGTTTGGTTGCAGAGGCATAAGCCAAAAAGAAATAGACATCCAAATGCTCATGGTGCGCCAAAGGCTTTAAAATTTGCTGAGTGATCAGCGCAAAACGCTGTTCCTTGGTCAGCTCGAAATAAATCATATAGGCTTTGGCTAAATATAACGACAGATTTAAATATAAGCTTAACGGCATTTCCTCATATTCGATGCGCGCCTGTTCAAGCAGCACAATTGCTTCTTGTAAGAAATGCAGTTGTTCCTGACGAACATGACTGAGCATGACCAATTGTAAACGCAGGTCTGCACGTTCTAAAGCAAGTTCAGGTGTATTGCCCTCTAAAAAGCGTTGGTCAGTTTCACCAATTCGAGCAATCACTTGTTTAGTTTCATTCGACATGTATTGATCCAAAATCGTCAGTTATGCGAGGTATATAAGGCTGTTTTTAGCAATTTAAAGGCTGAAATATCAATACAGCCTAGTTATTCCAGATTGAACTGCCACTACGTAACCACGCGGTGATTGACAGGCGTTGCTGTTTGGAAAGCAACACTTCGTGTAAAACATCACTTTGAAAAATAGCCAGACGATTGGGTTGTGGCTGGATAATATGCCATTGATC
This sequence comes from Acinetobacter sp. NBRC 110496, assembly GCF_000876115.1. NCBI lineage: Bacteria > Pseudomonadati > Pseudomonadota > Gammaproteobacteria > Moraxellales > Moraxellaceae > Acinetobacter > Acinetobacter sp. NBRC 110496. Next base: position 3,445 of record NZ_BBTF01000003.1, on the reverse strand, counting down.
CTGCTTATCTTGTAAGCGTAATTGCCCACCCCATTCCTCTTGCCAGCATTCATGTAAATAGAACACGGTGGAAATCATTCGGTCATTTTTCTGCTGTGGATTATCTCGATGCAAAGCATAAAACTCACCTGCGTTATAACAGGCAAAATGGGCCTCAACTTCTTGAATACCTAAATAGAAGGCCTGATTCAAGGCTTGCGATAAGTGTTCTAAAGTTTGTAAATGCTGCTGTGCAATGGGGAGTTGCTCATTAATCCATAAAATGTGATCACTGCGGATATGGCTGACTACGCCATTTTGTATCCCTGCTGCTCTGAATTCGGCAAGATGAGCGCTACATTCATGTGCAAGTGCATGTACGTATTCATCTGAATACACTTGATCAATCAAGGCAAAACCAAATTCATTTAAATCATTCAGGACGTGGTCCAAATTCCAAGACTGAAGATTGAATGCTTGGGGAAAAGAGGTTGCTTGCATGGCACTCCAGTGGCATCGGTTTGATTACAGGACAATTTTAGACGATCACATCAACGCTAAAGAATACTTTTTTCTTTCATGTTAAACTACCCGCTGAATTGAGGAATAATTGTTAACATGAATTACCGTCACCATTTCCATGCGGGTAACTTTGCCGATGTTATGAAGCATGTACTTTTGCTTCAACTACTCGCTCGTTTAAATGCTAAAGATAAACCTTATCGATATATCGATACCCATGGTGGTGCAGGTAAATATGATTTATCTACGTCTGAAGCACAAAAATCAGGTGAATTTTTAACGGGTATCCATCGTTTGGTCAAGCTTGACGATTCGATTAAACGCAATGCGCCTGAAGGTGTAAAACAATATCTTAAAATTGTTGAAGATATGCGAGCAGGTTCGGGTAAAGGTGCTTATCCAGGTTCACCTTGGTTTGCTCTTGAAGGCATGCGTGAGATGGATAAAGCGACTATATTTGAAATGCAGCGTGATGTATTTCAACAGCTGTATTTTAATATTCGCGATAAACGTGCGGGCTTACATGAACGTGATTTTTATGAAGGTCTGATGGGCGTTATTCCGCCTAAAGAAAAGCGCGGATTGGTCATGATCGACCCTCCTTACGAAATCGAGCGTAAAGATTTCCCACAATTGGTTGAAATACTCCAGGCTGCACATAAAAAATGGCCAACGGGTGTATTTGCCGTATGGTATCCAATTAAAGATCGCGCGATGATTGAGCGTTTTGAAAAGAAAATGCTTAAAACTGGAATTCGCCGTCAGTTGATTTGTGAAATTTGTGTATGGCCAGATGACACGCCAGTTGGATTAAATGGTTGTGGTTTATTGGTAATTAACCCGCCTTGGAAATTCTCGGAAGATGCGGATCAAGCATTACAATGGTTATTTCCACATCTACGTATGAATGAAACTGGTGGACATGCCGCTGTGCGTTGGTTGGTGGGTGAATAACCCATCAACATCCAAATATTCTCGAGGAATTGAAAATAATGACAAATTCTCTTAAACCTGATTCTGAGTTAAATAAAGATGATCATTCTTTTGATGGAATCACTTTTGAAGTAGAAGAAGAAGAGCATACGCACGAAGGACAAAAAGTGAAACGCCGTGGTATTTATTTATGGCCGAATCTCATTACAACGGCTGCACTGCTTTCTGGTTTTTATTCCATTATTGCCAGCATGAATGGAAATTTTAACCAAGCGATTTATGCCATTTTCTTGGCTGCATTGCTGGATGGTTTAGATGGTCGTGTAGCACGTGCCATTGGTGCACAAAGTGCATTCGGTGAGCAATATGATTCGCTTTCTGACCTGTTGGCCTTTGGTGTTGCTCCTGCGATCTTGATGTATAGCTGGAGCTTGCATGATCTGGGACGTATCGGTTTAGCCTGCTGCTTTATCTATACGGCTTGTGCAGCGTTCCGCCTAGCGCGTTTTAATGTACAGATTGGTGTGGTCGATAAGCGGTACTTTATTGGTATCGCCAGTCCACTTGCAGCGGTGACCGTGATTTCATTGGTCTGGGTAGGGCGTGATTACCCATTCATCTTTGATTTAAAAGATATTGTGATTCAGGTGATTAACTCAGTGGTCATGGTTGCGGTGGGTTTATTGATGATTTCCAACATCAAGTACTATTCATTTAAACAAATGGATCGTAAGCGTGTACCTTTCGTCGTGATGTTACCTGTGGTCTTGATTTTTGCTGCAATCACGTACAACATTCCTGTAGGGATATTGATTGTTTGTATCCTTTATGCCCTTTCAGGATTTGTAACGACACTATTTGCCAAAAAGAATGATGCCAAAATAACAACTTAAAATATGGAGGTTCAGTATGCCAATATTGATGAATAACAATCAATTAAAGCAGCTGAACCTCAATAAGTCAGATGCTTTAACGTTTCACCCGCCTAAAGGCTTATTTAAGATCGTCTATCAAGCGTTGATCTTGCCCAATTTGCCTGAACCTTTTCATTACTTAAATTTCATTAGCCTGATTGGGCAACCCCGTATTCCGATTTGTTATAACGCCAGTGCCATTACTACGACTGCAATCGACACTGCGACGGTTCTAGTTGCCAGTAGTTTATCCACTGTTGGACATCTTAAAAGTTATAGCGCTAAAGAGCAGTGTCAATTAGAGCAAGATCGTTATCAGTTTTTGGATGTCGATCATATTCAGGTTGATTTCCCTAATTATTATTTTAAGCGTAATGATGAAGAATTTAGTTGCCAACTCAAAGTAAATATTGGCAAGGACATTGAAAACCATTCGGCTTTGCAATGGGGAGTCGGGGATTACTGGTATGTGCGTTGCCAATGTGAAGGTGAAATCATTTATAAAAAACAAAAATATCAAATTGAGGCGCAAGGAGTTTTAAAACATGCCCGAGCCATCTATTTACCTTTTATTGCTTTTCACTTTTTTACCTATCAAATTATTCAGGTAAATTCAGACTTTCAGATCATCTTGTCCGAACTTAGAAATCAATGGAATAACATCATTTTTTCTCGCATTGAAATTCAGTCGAATGAACAACATTCGGTACTTTATGATCATCAAGTGATTTTTGATGTCAGCCGTGTTTATCCAAAGGTGCAAACACCGAATGGACGTGACATGTATTTACCGCGAGAATTTATCTGGCAATATTCGGAAAAGGATGACGTTGTCTTTCAATTGAAAGCCCAAAGTCGGGGCGATTATAAATTCGGTTTGGCTGCAGGCTATGTGGGCAGCTTTCACTATCAACTCTTATGGGGAAATGAAAACTATGAGGGCACTGGATACTGTGAATATATTGATTGCAGGCCGTTACACTGGCAAGAAAAAAATAAAACTGAGCAAATAATCGACCAAATCGCACATTTTCAGCCCTATTTGTGTAAAAAATAGTCGGTCGATGCAATAATTTAAATAAATTTGAATAAAGCGG